>NZ_CEEDDH010000006.1:0-251630 GCF_979253165.1 Pseudomonas sp. AC083 | reverse complement strand
CGGTCGCTGCGCTCCCACGCCCGGATCAATCCCTCCACTCAGCCTTCCGACGTCGCCGGTGGATCAAGATCAAAAGCGGTACTCGAGCTTGCGCTCATTGTTGAGTGGGGCGGCTTCGCCGCGGGCAGCTGCGCTGCTTTGCCTTGGCTTTTGTAGAAGTGAGCCTGCTCGCGATGCGGCACGTCCAGGCCCCCGAGGACTTGAGTTTGTTTAATTCCGATGCCCAATAACTCGAACCTTCCCACAAGGTTTTCAGGTTGTCCGTCGGACGTCCGCTCCCTAGGCTTGGGTCGTCGCTGGTTGTTCAGCGATCGGGTGTGAGAACCCGGAAAATTAGTGATTCAGTGCGCATGTCCGCATAATTGCCGCCAGCTCTTCAGTTGTCTGCAATAGCGATATGGCGACTGTGTGCGGGCAGACTTCGGTCTGGCCGGTTTTCCTATTTTTCCGGTTTCTCACCCCGCACATAGTTGCCACCCACTTCGCCGCGTGAGAAACGGCAGGTGATGGCGTTCATTTAGCAAAGTAGGGCTATTTAATGACCAAACCAGTCCCCGACCCACCCGAAGAAACCACTACCCCCCTCGAAGCCGCGCTGCGCGCCGACGATCTTGCGAAGAACCGCGAAGCCATCAAGCGTGCCCTCGATTTCTATCTCTGCCCGCCACCCGGCAAACCCCATCCGCCCAGCACGATGTTTCTGGTCCAGCCCGACATCGACACCGAAAGCCTGCTTGCCCACGCCTGTGAATCCCTCGCTTCAGCCAACACCCTGGCCAGCGATTTCGCTGATCAGCTGGGGCGACCGCAGCGCAATACGGCGCTGGCGATTCAGCAGATCATCATGCTGGCGGAGCTGGCGGTGAATCGGGCGCTGGATCGGGTTGATCCGCACGCTTGAGATCGCGTTATCGTTCTTCGCGAGCAGGCTCGCTCCCACATTCAAATGCGTTCAACCTGTGGGAGCGAGCCTGCTCGCGAAAGCGGTGGATCATTCACTACAAAACCCGGGCACAAAAAAACCGGCAACCATCCACTGATTGCCGGTCTTTCATTCAGCCAAGCTCAAATCACTGCATCAACACTTCAATCGAGCCATCAGCGGTCATGCTGACCTGGCTGGTGCCGGCTTCAACTTCCGGGGTCACCGGCGCGGAATCCATGGCTGCGGCTTTCATCATCATGGGCGCGCGCAGGTACGGTTGTGGGTAACCGTTGCTGTTGAGGTTCAGGTTGACGATTTTGTAACCCTTGCCGCCGAGGGCGTCGGTGGCCAGTTGCGCGCGGGTCTTGAAGGCGGTGACGGCTTCCTTGAGCAACTGGTCTTCGCTGGCCTTGCGGGTCGGGTCGGCGATGGCGAAGTCCATACCGCCCATTTTCAGGTCGGTCAGCAACTCGCCGGTGAGTTTGGACAGGGCGGCGAAGTCGGTGCTTTCCAGGCGCAGTTCGGCGCGTTCGCGCCAGCCGGTGATCTTCTGGCCTTTGGTGTCGTAGATCGGGTAGCTATTGCGGCTGCCCGTGCGCAGGGTGATGTCTTTGACCTGTTTGGCCTGGGCGGTGGCCTTGTTCATGGTGGTGCTGATGGCGGCGGCGAGTTTGGCCGGGTCGGTGTTCTGCTCTTCGGTATAGAGCGTCACGATCATCTGGTCGCGGGCCACTTCCTGGCTGACTTCGGCGCGCAGGGAAATCTGATTGTAGTGCAGCTCATCGGCGGCCAGCGCCGGGAGGCTGGCGACGCTGCCGATGGTCAGGGCGAGGAGGGCGGCGCTGCGGCGAAATGTGTGCATGAAGGCTCCTTGAATGAGGCGCAGGTAATGGGTCGCGGCCTGCGTGAACCATCAGACTCTAACTTCTATGATCCGGTTCGCCCAGTTACAACTTCTATACAGATGCCTGCACGCAGTGGGGAGTGCTTCTGTGGCGAGGGGATTTATCCCCGTTCGGCTGCGCAGCAGTCGCAAATCCGGCTGATGCGGTATGTCTGGTTAAATGAGGTCGCATGATTTGGGGGCGGCTCCGCCACCCAGCGGGGATAAATCCCCTCGCCACAATTGATCTCCAATAGCCCTCGGCATCTTCTTCAACTCAGATGAATTCTCCATCGTCGCCATGTGGTCGTTTGCCGCACTTTCGCCTCTGAACCCCGCGCCTTGGTTATACTCCGTGCGATCCGCCTGGAGCGCTCATCAGGAGAGCTCATGCTCGCCCCCGTACAACTGACTTCCGCCACTCGCCAGAACCTCTGGCGGCTGACTTTCATCCGCACCCTGGTGCTCGCCGCGCAGGCCGGGTCCGTGGGCCTGGCGTACTGGCTGCAATTATTGCCATTGCCGTGGGTGCAATTGGCGATGACCCTGGGCTGTTCGATTCTGCTCTGCGTGTTCACGGCTGTGCGCCTGCGCACATCGTGGCCGGTGACCGAGCTTGAATACGCGCTGCAACTGGCCTGCGATCTGGTGATTCACAGTGCGCTGCTGTATTTCTCCGGCGGTTCGACCAACCCGTTCGTTTCCTATTATCTGGTGCCGCTGACGATTGCGGCGGTGACGCTGCCGTGGCGTTATTCGGTGATTCTGTCGGGCATCGCGCTGGCGCTGTACACGCTGATGCTGACGCGTTTCTACCCGCTGGAAACCTTGCCGGTCGCCCGTGAGAATCTGCAGATCTACGGCATGTGGCTGAGCTTCGCCCTGGCTGCTGCGGTCATCACGTTCTTCGCGGCGCGTATGGCTGAAGAGCTGCGTCGGCAGGAAGAGTTGCGCGCGATTCGACGCGAAGAAGGTCTGCGCGATCAACAGTTGCTCGCCGTTGCGACCCAGGCTGCCGGTGCGGCGCATGAGCTGGGTACGCCGCTGGCGACCATGAGCGTGTTGCTCAAGGAAATGCAGCAGGATCATCCCGACGCACTGCTGCAGGACGATCTGAAAGTGCTGCAGGATCAGGTCAAGCTGTGCAAGGAAACCTTGCAGCAACTGGTCCGCGCCGCCGAGGCCAATCGGCGTCTGGCGGTGGAGATGCAGGACGTTACCGATTGGCTCGACGAAGCGCTGAACCGCTGGCACCTGATGCGCCCGGAAGCCAGTTACCGCTTCCAGCGTCTCGGTCAGGGTGCAGTGCCGCGCATGGCGCCGCCGCCGGATCTGACCCAGGCGCTGCTTAATTTGTTGAACAATGCCGCTGACGCCTGCCCGGAAAACCTCCAGGTGACGCTGGACTGGGACGCAGAGACTTTGACGATCAGCATTCGCGATCACGGCGCCGGTGTGCCGCTGGCCATCGCCGAGCAGATCGGCAAGCCGTTTTTTACCACCAAGGGCAAAGGTTTCGGCCTAGGCCTGTTTTTGAGCAAGGCCAGCGTGACACGCGCCGGCGGCTCAGTGAAACTCTATAGTCATGAGGAAGGCGGCACGCTCACCGAGCTGCGCCTGCCCCACGGCGCCCGAGGAGACCAACATGAGTGACGAAATCCAAGTCGAAGGCGAAGAACTGCCGCATCTGCTGCTGGTCGACGACGACGCGACCTTCACCCGCGTCATGGCCCGCGCCATGGCCCGCCGCGGCTTTCGCGTCAGCACCGCCGGTTCCGCTGAAGAAGGCCTGACCATCGCCCAGGCCGATCTGCCTGATTACGCAGCGCTGGACCTGAAAATGGACGGTGATTCCGGTCTGGTTCTGCTGCCCAAGCTGCTGGAACTCGATCCGGAAATGCGCGTGGTGATCCTCACCGGTTATTCGAGCATTGCCACGGCGGTGGAGGCGATCAAGCGTGGCGCCTGCAACTACCTGTGCAAGCCCGCCGATGCCGACGACGTGCTGGCCGCGCTGCTGTCCGAGCATGCCGACCTCGACAGTCTGGTGCCGGAAAACCCGATGTCGGTCGATCGTCTGCAATGGGAGCACATCCAGCGCGTGCTCACCGAGCACGAAGGCAACATTTCCGCCACGGCCCGCGCGCTGGGCATGCACCGCCGCACCTTGCAGCGCAAACTGCAGAAGCGTCCGGTGCGTCGCTGAACCTGCGCTGAACGACTATCGCCAGCCCTCGCGATAAAACGCGCCGATCATCTATGATCGGCGCGTGTCCGTTCTTTTTACTATCGAGCCTTATCCATGAATCAGAACGCTGAATATTCCGCGGTCAACGATGCTGTGCGCGGGCAGTTTTTTCGCAAAGTCTGGGCGATGACCACGCCTTACTGGCGCAGCGAAGAGAAGGGCAAGGCCTGGACGTTGCTGATTGCCGTAATTGCGCTGACGCTGTTCAGCGTGGCGATCTCGGTGTGGATCAACAGTTGGTACAAGGATTTCTACAACGCTTTGCAGAGGAAGGATGAAGCCGCGTTCTGGCAGTTGATCCTGTATTTCTGCGGCATCGCGACGGTGGCGATTCTCGGCGCGGTGTATCGCTTGTATCTGACGCAGATGCTGACGATCCGCTGGCGGGCGTGGCTGACCGAAAAGCACTTCAAGCGCTGGCTAGACCACAAGAATTACTATCAGCTGGAGCAGGGCGGTTATACCGATAACCCCGACCAGCGGATTTCCGAAGACCTCAACACTTACACCGCCAACACCCTGAGCCTGGGCCTCGGGCTGCTGCGCACGATTGTCAGTCTGGTGTCGTTCTCGATCATTTTGTGGGGCGTGTCGGGCAGTATCGAAGTGTTCGGCATCGAAATTCCCGGCTACATGTTCTGGTGTGCGCTGTTGTATGCGGCGGTGGGCAGTTGGCTGACGCATTTGATCGGTCGCCGTCTGATCGGTCTGAACAACAAGCAACAACGCTTCGAAGCAGACCTGCGTTTTTCCATGGTGCGCGTGCGTGAGAACGCGGAAAGCATCGCCTTGTACAACGGCGAACCGAATGAGAACCGCCGCCTGAGCAACCGCTTCGGGCTGGTCTGGCACAATTTCTGGGACATCATGCGCGTGTCCAAGCGCCTGACGTTCTTCACCTCCGGTTACGGTCAGATCGCAATTATTTTCCCGTTTGTCGTCGCCGCGCCGCGCTATCTGTCCGGCAAGATCGAACTGGGCGAGCTAATGCAAATCAACTCGGCGTTCGGCAACGTGCAGGAGAATTTCAGCTGGTTCATCACTGCCTACTCGGATCTCGCCGCGTGGCGCGCCACCTGTGATCGTCTGCTGAGTTTCCGTCAGGCCATGAGCGACAACGAACAACGCACCCCGGCCATCGACGTGCAGAACCAGGGCAGTGAGTTGCAGGTGCACAACCTCGGCCTGGATCTGGCTGATGGTCGTCACCTGCTGACCGACGCTGACATGACCGTTGAACCGGGTGAGCGCGTGATGCTCAGCGGCCGTTCCGGCAGCGGCAAGTCGACACTGCTGCGGGCGATGGGCCATTTGTGGCCGGCGGGGCACGGCAATATTCGTTTGCCGGCGGCGCGCTACCTGTTCCTGCCGCAGAAGCCTTATCTGCCGATCGGCACATTGCGTGAAGCGTTGAGTTATCCACAACCGGGCGACACCTACGCGCCGGAACGTTATGCACAGGTGCTGGAAACTTGCCGTCTGCCACACCTGGTCGGGCGGCTGGATGAAGCCAATCACTGGCAACGCATGCTCTCGCCGGGTGAGCAGCAACGCCTGGCCTTCGCCCGCGCGCTTCTCTACGCACCGCAATGGCTGTACATGGACGAGGCTACATCGGCGATGGATGAAGAAGACGAGGCGACGTTGTATCAGGCGTTGATCGACGAGATTCCGGGTCTGAGCATCGTCAGCGTCGGTCACCGAAGCAGTTTGAAACGATTCCATCCACGGCATGTGCGGATCGACAGCGGGCATTTGGTGGAGCAACCCGTGACTGCCTGACCCCACGGATCCCTTGTAGGAGCTGCCGAAGGCTGCGATCTTTTGGTTTTTAAGATCAAGATCAAAAGATCGCAGCCTTCGGCAGCTCCTACATGGAGGTCGTGTTGACGGTGATCGTACAACTCGCTTGAGCTATGATGGCGCCAAGCCGAACTTTCGAGACAAGATGCAGACCATGGAAAAGCTGATCGACACCCCGCGCCTCCCCCGCAAGCGCCGCAGCCTCGCCCAGGAATTGGTGACGGTGTTGAGCGAGCAGATCCGTGATGGCCTGCTCAAGCGTGGCGACAAGTTGCCCACCGAGTCGGCGATCATGGAAGCCCATGGCGTCAGCCGCACCGTGGTCCGCGAGGCGATTTCCCGTCTGCAGGCGGCCGGTCAGGTGGAAACCCGCCACGGCATCGGCACTTTCGTCCTCGACACGCCGAGCCCGAGCGGTTTCCGTATCGATCCGGCCACCGTGGTCACCCTGCGTGACGTGCTGGCGATCCTCGAATTGCGCATCAGCCTCGAAGTCGAATCCGCTGGCCTCGCCGCGCAACGCCGCAGCCCCGAACAACTGGCAACCATGCGCGCCGCCCTCGATGCCTTGAACGAAAGCGCCTCCCATGCCAGCGATGCGGTGTCGTCGGACTTCGCTTTCCACCTGGAAATCGCCCTGTCCACCGGTAACCGCTATTTCACCGACATCATGACCCACCTGGGCACCAGCATCATTCCGCGTACGCGGCTGAACTCGGCGCGTTTGGCTCATGATGATCAACAGCACTACATGGGCCGTCTGAGCCGTGAGCACGAAGAAATCTACGACGCGATCGCCCGCCAGGATTCCGATGCCGCGCGTGCGGCAATGCGGTTGCACCTGACGAACAGCCGCGAAAGACTGCGCCAGGCCCATGAAGAGGCGCAGGCGCAGGGATGAAGTAGTATCAGTGTTTGAGCTCAATTTTCAGTGGCTCTGATACCAGTGCGTTGCCGGAACGTTCGATGGAATATTTCAGTGTGGCGTCGGTCTCTGCACTGAGCATTTTTTCAAAAACTGCTTTCGGGATGTTGAATTCCAGCTGTGGGCGGAGCGGTGGTGAAGGCAGGGGCACCGAATTTGACCATTGCTCGGCGTCGTTTGAGTTACTCACTGTCAATGTGACTATGTCTCCTTGCGCCGCTGCTTCGGGCACAGGTACTAACCCATGAGCCGGGTCGATCAGGTTGTGCACGTAGAGGACGCCACCGAGTGCTTCTTTAAGTACAGGTGGAGGCAGAGTTTGAATTGCGTAGCGTTTATCGGTCATCTTCAAAATCCTTTTGGTTGTCGAAACGAGCCCTAGGCAGCTCACGCTTATTAATGTCTGGACTGCCAGAGCCTCGCACCTGTAAGAAATACCAGTCCCGACCAACGGTCAGCCCTCTAACGCCGTACCACTCACGCCTCAACCCGCAACCTCAACGCCCGCGAATACGGCTCCATACTCGACTCATCCCGAAACTTGTAGCGCAGTTCCACCTCGCGATTCAGGTACGGTTGCAATGCTTCTTTCGGCAGCTGCACCTCGATGTCGAAGAGCTTTTCCATTTCATCCTCGGCGTCATCCCAGGCGCCAGTGTCCACTTCATCACCTTCCCATTCAGGTTCTTCTCCATCGCTGCCGAGAATCGCGTAGACGCTCCAGTTTGCTGCGAAATCGCTGGAATCCGGCACCTGCACGGTGAGGATGTCCGGCAGTTGCGAGAGCTGAAGTGTCACGCAGTCGTCTTGCGCAGGGGCGACGTGGGTGAGGGTGGGGGCGGCAAAATGCATCGACATAGCGGCTTCCTTTGAGTGGTCCGCCACGATCCTTCGTGGCAGTCGACGTACTTTACGAGCCGCTGGTCCTCTCAGAATTAAACGAATCCAGACGAGATATTTCCGCGAGAAAATGCTTCAAGGACGGGCCTTCCAGCGATTTCCAGAAGCATAGACAGCGATTTTGTCGGACAAAAAAGCCCTGCCAACGATGAAATGCAGTTGACGGTTATTTTTTAAGTTGTACGATGACCTACAACTTCGGCGAAGGCTGAACGGTCCACTCACAATAAAACGTTGCTACCAGGGTGTTCGAATAATGAATCCACAAGAACTGAAGTCCATCCTCTCTGCCGGCCTGCTGTCTTTCCCGGTGACCGATTTCAACGCGCAAGGCGATTTCAACCGCGCGGGCTACATCAAACGCCTGGAATGGCTGGCTCCGTATGGCGCTTCGGCTCTGTTCGCCGCCGGCGGCACCGGTGAGTTCTTCTCCCTGGCCGCCAGCGAATACTCGGAAATCATCAAGACTGCCGTCGACACCTGCGCAACCAGCGTGCCGATCCTCGCCGGCGTCGGTGGTTCGACCCGCCAGGCCATCGAATACGCTCAGGAAGCCGAGCGTCTGGGCGCCAAAGGCCTGTTGCTGCTGCCGCACTACCTGACCGAAGCGAGCCAGGACGGTGTTGCCGCCCACGTTGAAGCCGTGTGCAAATCGGTGAAGATCGGCGTGGTCGTCTACAACCGCAACGTTTGCCGCCTCAACGCGCCGCTGCTGGAACGTCTGGCCGAGCGCTGCCCGAACCTGATCGGCTACAAGGATGGCCTGGGCGATATCGAGTTGATGGTGTCGATCCGTCGCCGCCTCGGTGATCGCTTCAGCTACCTGGGTGGTCTGCCGACCGCTGAAGTCTACGCCGCTGCCTACAAGGCGTTGGGCGTGCCGGTGTACTCCTCGGCGGTGTTCAACTTCATCCCGAAAACCGCGATGGACTTCTACCACGCGATCGCTCGCGAAGATCACGCCACCGTCGGCAAGATCATCGACGACTTCTTCCTGCCGTACCTGGACATCCGCAACCGCAAGGCCGGTTACGCCGTGAGCATCGTCAAGGCAGGTGCAAAAATCGCCGGCTATGACGCAGGTCCGGTGCGTGCGCCGCTGACCGACCTGACCGGCGAAGAGTACGAAATGCTCGCCGCGCTGATCGACAAGCAAGGCGCGCAATAAACGAGAAAAGCGAGGCCGCTGAGCAATCAGCGGCTTTTTGCGTGAAGGCTTTTAGAGTTGAGGGCTGCCCTGTGACAACTGCAAAACGCTACGACAACTACATCAATGGCGAATGGGTCGCCGGTGCCGATTACTCGGCCAACATCAACCCGTCCGAACTCAGCGACACCATCGGCGACTACGCCAAGGCTGACCTGACCCAAGTCAACGCCGCAATCGACGCTGCCCGCGCTGCGTTCCCGGCGTACTCCACGTCGGGCATCCAGGCTCGTCACGATTCGCTGGATAAAGTCGGCACGGAAATTCTCGCCCGTCGCGAAGAGCTCGGCACGCTGTTGGCCCGTGAAGAGGGCAAGACCCTGCCGGAAGCGATCGGTGAAGTGACCCGCGCCGGCAATATTTTCAAGTTCTTCGCCGGTGAATGCCTGCGCCTGTCCGGTGACTACGTGCCGTCGGTACGCCCGGGCGTCAACGTCGAAGTCACCCGTGAAGCGCTGGGCGTGGTCGGTCTGATCACGCCGTGGAACTTCCCCATCGCCATCCCGGCGTGGAAGATTGCTCCGGCCCTGGCCTACGGCAACTGCGTCGTGCTCAAGCCTGCCGATCTGGTGCCGGGCTGCGCCTGGGCGCTGGCGGAAATCATTTCCCGCGCGGGCTTCCCGGCCGGTGTGTTCAACCTGGTAATGGGCAGCGGTCGCGTGGTTGGCGAGGCGTTGGTCAACAGCCCGAAAGTCGACGGCATCAGCTTCACCGGTTCGGTGGGCGTGGGTCGTCAGATCGCGGTCAACTGCGTTTCGCGCCAGGCCAAGGTGCAGCTGGAAATGGGCGGCAAGAACCCGCAGATCATTCTCGACGACGCCGACCTCAAGCAAGCGGTCGAGCTGTCGGTGCAGAGCGCATTCTACTCCACCGGCCAGCGCTGCACAGCGTCGAGCCGTCTGATCGTCACCGCCGGCATTCACGACAAGTTCGTTGAAGCGATGGCCGAGCGCATGAAGTCGATCAAGGTCGGCCACGCGCTGAAAGCCGGCACCGACATCGGTCCGGTGGTTTCCCAGGCGCAGCTTGAGCAGGACATGAAGTACATCGACATCGGCCAGTCCGAAGGTGCACGTCTGGTCAGTGGCGGCGGTGTGGTGACTTGCGACACCGAGGGCTACTTCCTCGCGCCAACCCTGTTTGCCGACAGCGAAGCGTCGATGCGCATCAGCCGCGAAGAAATTTTCGGCCCGGTGGCCAACATTGTTCGTGTGGCCGATTACGAAGCTGCGCTGGCAATGGCCAACGACACCGAATTCGGCTTGTCGGCCGGCATCGCCACCACCTCGCTGAAGTACGCCAACCACTTCAAGCGCCACTCCCAGGCCGGGATGGTGATGGTCAACCTGCCGACCGCCGGTGTGGATTACCACGTACCGTTCGGCGGGCGTAAAGGCTCGTCCTACGGCTCCCGTGAGCAGGGCCGCTATGCACAAGAGTTCTACACGGTCGTGAAGACCAGTTACATCGGATCGTAACCCCGCTGCACCCGCGCCGGGCCATCGCCTGAGGCCCTGCGCGGCACAAGACCAAAGAATGTTTTACCCGCATAAAAATAATCAGTGGGAGTACATCTGCATGCAATCCTCCAAGCCGACTCACGTCCGCTATTTGATCCTGCTCATGCTGTTTCTGGTGACCACGATCAACTACGCCGACCGTGCCACGATCGCCATTGCCGGTTCCAGCCTGCAAAAGGACCTTGGCATTGACGCCGTCACCCTCGGCTACATCTTCTCCGCATTCGGTTGGGCCTACGTCGCCGGGCAAATTCCCGGTGGCTGGCTGCTCGATCGCTTCGGCTCGAAAAAAGTCTATGCCCTGAGCATTTTCACCTGGTCGCTGTTCACCGTACTGCAAGGCTTCGTCGGTGAATTCGGCATGTCCACGGCAGTGGTTGCGCTGTTCATGCTGCGTTTCCTGGTGGGCCTGGCGGAAGCGCCGTCGTTCCCCGGCAACGCGCGCATCGTGGCGGCGTGGTTCCCGACCGCTGAACGCGGCACCGCTTCGGCGATCTTCAACTCGGCGCAATACTTTGCCACCGTGTTGTTCGCGCCGCTGATGGGTTGGATCGTCTACAGCTTCGGCTGGGAGCACGTGTTCATCGTCATGGGTATCCTCGGTATCGTGTTCTCGCTGGTGTGGCTGAAAGTCATCTACAGCCCGCGCGAGCACCCACGCGTCAACGAGGCCGAGTTCAAGCACATCGCTGACAACGGCGGCATGGTCGACATGGATCAGAAGGGCAAGAAGTCCGACGGTCCGAAGTGGGATTACATCCGTCAGCTGCTGACCAATCGCATGATGCTTGGCGTGTATCTGGGCCAGTACTGCATCAACGGCATCACTTATTTCTTCCTGACCTGGTTCCCGGTGTATCTGGTGCAAGAGCGTGGCATGACCATTCTCAAGGCCGGTTTCATCGCTTCGTTGCCGGCAATCTGCGGCTTTATCGGCGGCGTGCTCGGCGGGGTGATTTCCGACTACCTGCTGCGCAAGGGCCATTCGCTGACCTTCGCCCGCAAGGCGCCGATCATTGCCGGTCTACTGGTATCGAGCAGCATCGTTGCGTGCAACTATGTTGAAGTGGAATGGATGGTCGTGGGCTTCATGGCTTTGGCATTCTTCGGCAAAGGCGTTGGCGCACTGGGCTGGGCGGTGGTTTCCGACACTTCGCCGAAACAGATCGCCGGTCTGAGCGGTGGCCTGTTCAACACCTTCGGCAACATCGCTTCGATCACCACGCCGATCGTGATCGGCTACATCATCAGCTCCACCGGCTCGTTCAAGTGGGCGCTGGTGTTTGTCGGCGCCAACGCACTGGTCGCGGTGTTCAGCTATCTGGTGATCGTCGGCCCGATCAAGCGGGTGGTGTTGAAAGAGCCGCCAGCCAAGGGCGGCAATGAAGTCACCGGTAACTTGTCTCAAGCGCATTCCTGAGGAGCGGCGTCATGCAGTTGATTGAACATTCCGACTCGCCGCGCTACATCCGCCTGCACGAGCGGGACAACGTTGTAGTGGTGGTCAACGATCAGGGCGTACCGGCCGGTACCGAGTTTGCCGACGGCCTGGTCACCCTGGATTTCGTACCGCAGAGCCACAAGGTCACTCTGGAGGATATTCCCGAAGGCGGCCCGGTGATTCGTTACGGGCAGATCATTGGCTACGCGTTGCAGCCGATCCGCCGTGGCAGTTGGGTCAAGGAAGATCAACTGCGCATGCCCACCGCGCCGCCGCTGGACAGCTTGCCGCTGTCCACCGATGTGCCGGATGCGCAGGCACCGCTGGAAGGCTTCACGTTCGAGGGTTATCGCAACGCCGACGGCACCGTCGGCACGCGCAACATTCTCGGCATCACCACCACCGTGCAGTGCGTCACCGGCGTGCTTGATCATGCGGTCAAGCGCATCAAGGAAGAGCTGCTGCCGAAGTACCCGCACGTCGATGACGTGGTGGCACTGACCCACAGTTATGGCTGCGGTGTGGCGATTACCGCCACCGACGCCTATATCCCGATTCGTACCGTGCGCAATCTGGCGCGCAACCCGAACCTGGGTGGCGAGGCGCTGGTGATCAGCCTGGGCTGCGAAAAATTGCAGGCCGGGCAGGTGATGCACGAAGACGATGCGTCGGTGGATCTCAGCGATCCGTGGCTGTACCGCTTGCAGGATTCCAGCCACGGCTTCACCGAGATGATCGAGCAGATCATGGAACTGGCCGAAGTGCGCCTGAAGAAACTCGACCAGCGCCGCCGCGAAACCGTGCCGGCCTCCGAGCTGATTCTCGGTATGCAGTGCGGCGGCAGCGACGCGTTCTCCGGCATCACCGCCAACCCGGCGCTGGGTTATGCCTCGGACTTGCTGTTGCGTGCCGGGGCGACGGTGATGTTTTCCGAAGTCACCGAAGTGCGCGATGCGATCTATCTGCTGACGTCGCGGGCGCAAACGCAAACCGTCGCCGAAGAGCTGGTACGCGAGATGGACTGGTACGACCGTTACCTGGCCAAGGGCGAAGCCGATCGCAGCGCCAACACCACGCCGGGCAACAAGAAGGGCGGGTTGTCGAACATTGTCGAGAAGTCGCTGGGCTCGATCGTCAAGTCCGGCAGCAGCGCGATCAATGGCGTGCTCGGCCCGGGCGAGCGTTTCAAGCACAAGGGCCTGATTTTCTGCGCGACGCCGGCCAGTGATTTTGTCTGCGGTACGCTGCAACTGGCGGCGGGGATGAACCTGCACGTGTTCACCACTGGCCGCGGCACGCCTTACGGGCTGGCCATGGCGCCGGTGGTCAAGGTATCGACGCGGACCGAACTGGCGCAGCGCTGGCCGGATCTGATCGACATTGATGCCGGACGCATTGCCACCGGGCGCGCGACCATCGAGGAACTGGGCTGGGAGTTGTTTCACTATTACCTTGATGTTGCCAGTGGCAAGCAACAGACCTGGGCGGAGAAGCACAAGCTGCATAACGACATCACCTTGTTCAACCCGGCGCCGATTACCTGAGACCGCGTCATCGTTCTTCGCGAGCAGGCTCGCTCCCACAGGGAAATGCATTGCAAATGTGGGAGCGAGCCTGCTCGCGAAAGCGATCTGCCAGACGCCGAAGGACTTGCGGCGCCTGTGATCGTTCCCACGCTCTGCGTGGGAATGCCTCATGTGACGCTCCGCGTCACGCTTTGGGACGCAGAGCGTCCCGGGGCTGCATTCCCACGCAGAGCGTGGGAACGATCAGGGTGAAAGTGGCTTATCATTAGCCCCCTATCGACGCTCACCCAAGGCTCCCCGGCATGCTGGCAATCTTTCTTGAAACCCTGAACATCACCGCGCCGGTGTTTGCCATGCTGTTTCTCGGTGTGCTGCTCAAGCGCATCGACTGGATCAACGACAACTTCATCCACACCGCCTCGTCGCTGGTGTTCAACGTCACGATGCCGGCGCTGCTGTTTCTCGGCATCCTCCACGCCGACCTGCACGCCGCACTGCAACCTTCGCTGCTCATCTACTTTTCCCTCGCCACCCTGGTGAGTTTCGCCGTGGCCTGGGGCTGGGCAATTTTCAAGTGTCCGCGTGAAGATCGCGGCATCTATACCCAGGGCGCGTTTCGCGGCAACAACGGCGTGATCGGTCTGGCGCTCGCGGCGAGCATGTACGGCGATTACGGCATTTCCCTCGGGGCGATTCTCGCGGCGCTGGTGATCCTGTTCTACAACACGCTGTCGACCATCGTGCTGGCGGTGTACAGCCCGGTGATCAAGTCCGATCCGTGGAGCATCTGCAAAAGCGTGTTCAGCAACCCGCTGATCATCAGCGTGATTTCGGCGGCGCCGTTCGCTTATTTCAAGATCGGTTTGCCGGGCTGGCTGGAAACCTCCGGCCAGTATCTGGCGCAGACCACGCTGCCGCTGGCGCTGATCTGTATCGGCGGCACGCTGTCACTGGCGGCGTTGCGCAAGAGCGGCAAGATGGCGCTCAGCTCCAGCCTGGTGAAGATGGTCGGTCTGCCGTTACTGGCAACCGTGGGCGCGTGGCTGTGGGGCTTTCGCGGGGCGGAACTGGGGATTCTGTTTCTCTACTTTGGCAGCCCGACGGCGGCGGCAAGTTTCGTCATGGCCCGGGCGGCGCAGGGCAATCATGAGCTGGCAGCGGCGATTATCGTGATGACCACGTTGATGGCGGCGCTTACCACCAATGTCGGGATCTTTGTGTTGCAGTGGGGTGGGTGGATCTAAAGGCAAGATCAAAAGATCGCAGCCTTCGGCAGCTCCTACATGGAAATGCGGTCTCCTGTAGGAGCTGCCGAAGGCTGCGATCTTTTAGCTTTTCTGGTAGCTGTCGATCACTTCCTGCGCCGCGCGAAACGCATCGATCGCCGCCGGTACGCCGGCATACACCGCGCAATGCAGCAGCGCTTCGCGAATCTCTTCCACCGTGCAGCCATTGTTCAGCGCACCGCGCACATGGCCTTTCAACTCCTGCGGACACTTCAACGCGGTCAGCGCGGCGAGGGTGATCAGGCTGCGGGTTTTCAGCGGCAGCCCCTCACGATTCCACACCCCGCCCCAGGCGTGTTCATTGACGAAATCCTGCAACGGCTGGGTGAACTCGGTGGCGTTGCCCAGGGCGCGATCAACGAACGCATCGCCCATGACCTGACGACGGATTTCAACCCCGGACTGCTTCGACTCGCTCATGGCACATCTCTCTTGTGGTGTTGGCGACGCCAGGCGCGGATCGACGTGAACATCAGAAACGTCAGCAGCGCCGGCAGGACATAAAACAGCATCAAGCGCTCGAGTTTGCCGGCCAGCGGCATGCCGGTGGTGAACGACACCACATGCAGTCCGTAGACCAGATACAAACCGAGCAGCAGCAAGCCTTCGGCCCGGGTAACGCGGTAGCCGGAATAGAACACCGGCAAGCACAGCGCCGCGACGCCGAGCATCACCGGCAAATCGAAATCCAGTGCATTCGGGGAAACGGAAAGCGGCGTCGGTGCGAGTAGGGCGGTCAGCCCGAGCACCCCGAGCAGGTTGAACAGGTTGGCGCCGATCACGTTGCCCACGGCAATGTCGCGCTGCCCGCGCAACGCAGCGATCAGCGAAGTCGCCAGCTCCGGCAGCGAAGTGCCGACCGCGACCACGGTCAGACCGATGACCCGTTCGGACAGGCCCAAGTCGGTGGCCACGACCACGGCGGCGCCGAGCAGCAAACGCCCGGCGAACACCAGCATGGCCAGGCCAGCGAGAATCATCAGCACACTGATCAGCCAGGATTGCTGCGTATCCTTCGGGCGTTCGGTATGGGGGCGGGTCGAGTGTCGCGACTGGCGGAACAACAAGCCAAGGTACAGCGCCAACGCCCCGAGCAGCAGGACGCCGTCGAAACGCCCGAGATCTTTATTCCAGGCTAGGATGAATACCAGCAGGCTGGCGCCGATCATCAGCGGGATATCCAGGCGCACCAGTTGCCGCGACACGCGCAGGGGGATGATCAGTGCCGAGAGGCCAAGGGTTACGAGGATATTGAAGATGCCGCTGCCGACCACGCTGCCGACGGCGATGTCCGGGTTGTCGGTCAACGCCGCTTGCAGGCTCACGGCCATTTGCGGGGCGCTGCTGCCGAGGGCGACGATGGTCAGGCCGATGATCAGCGGACGCACATGCAGGCGCTCGGCCAGACGCACGGCGGCGCGCACCATCAGCTCGGCGCCGATGAGCAAAAGAACCAGGCCGCTGAGCAATTCGATAACGTTGATCAGCGGCAGATCGGCTAGTCCGAAAATGGTCGGCGCTCCATCAGTCGAGGGCCTGCACGCGAACCCGCGCGGTGCCGCTGCGCAGCATGCCGATCTCATCGGCGGCCTCGCGTGACAGATCGATCAGCCGGCCACGGGTGTGCGGGCCACGGTCATTGATGCGAACCACGACTGATTCATCGTTTTTCAGGTTGGTGACCTTCACTCGCGTGCCGAACGGCAACTGGCGGTGGGCGGCGGTCAGGGAATGCTGGTTGAACGCTTCGCCGCTGGCGGTGCGTTTACCGTGATGTTTGGCTCCATAGTAGGAGGCGACGCCGGTCTGGTCGTAACCGTGCGGGTCGATGGTGTCGGTACTGGCGCAACCGGCCAGCAGAGAGAGCAGGGCGCTGCTCAGCAACAGACGCTTCATTCAAAGGTATCCCGGATCAAATGTAGGAGTGACCTGTGGCGAGGGGATTTATCCCCGTTGGACTGCGCAGCAGTCCCAACACTGAGAACTCGATTTATCTGGTGCAAATCAAGCTCAGCAATTGGGGCCGCTTCGCGGCCCAACGGGGATAAATCCCCTCGCCACAGGTCCCTTCCACAGCGAATGGAGCCAGGCTTTGGATCTGGCTCCATTGGTGGTCAGCCTTCGAGCTTGCTTTTCAGCAGTTCGTTCACCTGCTGCGGGTTGGCCTTACCTTTCGAGGCTTTCATGGCCTGGCCGACGAAGAAACCGAACATCTTGCCGCGTTTGGCTTCGTCTGCCGCGCGGTACTGTTCGACCTGTTCGGCGTTGGCCGCGAGCATTTCGTCGAGCACGGCCGAGATCGCGCCGGTGTCGGTGACTTGCTTGAGGCCGCGCTTCTCGATGATCTCGTCAGCACTGCCTTCGCCGTTGGCCATCGCTTCGAACACCACCTTGGCGATCTTGCCGGAGATGGTGTTGTCCTTGATGCGCTGCAGCATGCCGCCCAGTTGCTCGGCGGAGACTGGCGAATCCTCGATGTCCAGGCCCTGCTTGTTGAGCAGGCTGCCCAACTCGACCATCACCCAGTTCGCCGCCAGTTTCGCGTCGCCACCGATGGCCGCGACTTTCTCGAAGTAATCCGCCTGTTCACGGCTGGTGGCCAGCACGTTGGCGTCGTAGGCCGACAGACCGAACTGGCTCTGGAAGCGCTCGCGCTTTTGCGGTGGCAGTTCCGGCAGGGTGGCACGCACTTCACCGAGGAACGACTCTTCGATGACCACCGGCAGCAGGTCCGGATCGGGGAAGTAACGGTAGTCGTTGGCTTCCTCTTTCGAACGCATCGGACGGGTTTCATCCTTGTTCGGATCGTACAGACGGGTCTGCTGGATCACTTTGCCGCCGTCTTCGATCAGCTCGATCTGACGCTGGATCTCGGAGTTGATTGCCTTCTCGATGAAGCGGAACGAGTTGACGTTCTTGATCTCGCAGCGAGTGCCGAACTCGACCTGGCCTTTCGGGCGCACCGAGACGTTGCAGTCGCAACGCAGCGAGCCTTCGGCCATGTTGCCGTCGCAGATACCCAGGTAGCGCACCAGCGCGTGGATCGCTTTGACGTAAGCCACGGCTTCCTTGGCGCTGCGCATGTCCGGCTCGGAGACGATTTCCAGCAGCGGCGTGCCGGCACGGTTCAGGTCGATGCCGGTGGCACCGTTGAATTCTTCGTGCAGGCTCTTGCCGGCGTCTTCTTCCAGGTGCGCGCGGGTGATGCCGACGCGTTTGACCGTGCCATCCTCGAGGGCGATGTCCAGGTGGCCCTTGCCAACAATCGGCAATTCCATCTGGCTGATCTGATAGCCCTTCGGCAGATCCGGGTAGAAGTAGTTCTTGCGGGCGAACACGTTGTGCTGGCCGATCTCGGCGTCAATCGCCAGACCGAACATCACCGCCATGCGCACCGCTTCCTGGTTGAGCACCGGCAGCACGCCGGGCATGCCCAGGTCGATCAGGCTGGCCTGGGTGTTCGGCTCGGAACCGAAGGTGGTGGAACTACCGGAAAAGATTTTCGACCGGGTGGTGAGCTGAGTGTGAATCTCCAGCCCGATCACGACTTCCCATTGCATGTGTGTCTCCTCAGAAGCCGGTTGGGGTGCGGGTGTGCCAGTCAGTGTTGAGCTGATACTGGTGCGCAACGTTGAGCAAACGGCCTTCCTGGAAATACGGCGCGAGCAACTGCACGCCCACCGGCAGACCATCGACAAAACCGGCCGGCATCGACAGGCCCGGCAGGCCGGCGAGGTTGGCGGTGATGGTGTAGACGTCTTCCAGATAGGCAGCGACCGGGTCGCTGTTCTTCGCGCCAAGCTTCCAGGCCGGGTTCGGCGTGGTCGGGCCGAGGATGATGTCGACTTCATTGAAGGCAGCCATGAAATCGTTCTTCACCAGGCGACGAATCTTCTGCGCTTTCAGGTAGTAGGCGTCGTAGTAACCGGCGGACAACGCGTAGGCACCGACCATGATCCGGCGCTGCACTTCCGCGCCGAAGCCTTCGCCACGGGAACGCTTGTACAGGTCGATGAGGTTTTCCGGGTTCTCGCAGCGATGGCCGAAACGCACGCCGTCGAAACGCGACAGGTTCGAGGAGGCCTCTGCCGGGGCGATCACGTAATAAGCCGGGATCGCGTGCTGCATGTTCGGCAGGCTGATTTCCTTGATCACCGCACCGAGCTTCTGCAACTGCTGGATGCTGTTCTGGATCAGCTCGGCAATGCGCGGGTCGAGACCGGCGCTGAAGTATTCCTTCGGCACGCCGATGCGCAGGCCTTGCAGCGACTCGCCGAGGCTGGCGGAGTAATCCGGAACCGGCTCATCGATGCTGGTGGAATCGTTCGGGTCGAAGCCGGCCATGCCTTGCAGCAGAATCGCGCAGTCTTCGGCCGTGCGCGCCAACGGGCCGCCCTGATCGAGGCTGGAAGCGTAGGCAATCATGCCCCAGCGCGAAACGCGACCGTAGGTCGGCTTCAGGCCGGTGAGGTTGGTGAACGCCGCCGGCTGACGGATCGAACCGCCGGTGTCAGTGGCCGTGGCGGCTGGCAACAAACGAGCGGCAACTGCCGCCGCCGAACCACCGGACGAACCACCCGGTACGTGTTCCAGATTCCACGGGTTTTTCACTGCGCCGTACCAGCTCGACTCGTTGGCCGAACCCATGGCGAATTCGTCCATGTTGGTCTTGCCCAGGGTCACAGCGCCGGCAGCGGCCAGTTTCGCGACTACGGTGGCGTCGTATGGAGCCTTGAAGTTGTCGAGCATCTTCGAGCCGCAGCTGGTGCGGATGCCCTGGGTGCAGAACAGATCCTTGTGGGCGATCGGCGCGCCGAGCAGGGCGCCGCTCTCACCGTTGGCCCGGCGTGCATCGGCGGCTTTCGCCTGCTCGATGGCCAGATCCTCGGTGAGGCTGATGAAACTGTTGAGCTGCGGATCGAGCTGGGTAATACGCGCCAGCAGGACTTTGGTCAGCTCTTCGGAGGAAAACTTTTTATCGGCGAGACCGCGGGCGATCTCGGCCAGAGTCATTTGATGCATTGCAGGCTCTTTCCCTTTAGTCGATGACTTTCGGAACCAGATACAGGCCGTTTTCGACCGCTGGTGCGATGGACTGGTAGGCCTCGCGATTATTCGTCTCGGTCACCACGTCGGCGCGCAGGCGCTGACTGGCTTCCAGGGGGTGGGCCAGCGGCTCGATACCGTCGGTATCAACGGCCTGCATTTCGTCGACCAGCCCGAGAATGCTGTTGAGGGCGGAAGTAATGTGCGGAAGATCGGCATCGTTGAGGCCAAGGCAGGCCAGATGCGCGATTTTTTCCACGTCGGAGCGTTCTAGCGCCATCGGGATTCTCCAGTGGAAAACAGAACGGACGGCGTCCGTGTGTTAGATTGTCGGAACACTACCGCACTTCTACGGTCATAAGGCCGCGATTGTGGGGCTTGGTGCACAGAAAAGCGGCCAATTTAACATATTGGCGCCTTGCCCAAAATCCCTGTCGTTGTTAGAGTTTGCCGCACTTTTTTACCCACGCGTTGCCTAGGGTCCCTTTCCCATGTTCAAGAAACTGCGTGGCATGTTTTCCAGCGATCTTTCCATTGACCTGGGCACTGCCAACACCCTTATTTACGTGCGCGAGCGCGGTATCGTCCTGAATGAGCCATCGGTTGTGGCCATTCGGACACACGGTAACCAGAAAAGTGTCGTTGCTGTCGGCACCGAGGCCAAGCGCATGCTCGGCCGTACGCCGGGCAACATTGCTGCCATTCGTCCGATGAAGGACGGCGTGATCGCCGACTTCAGCGTCTGCGAAAAGATGCTGCAGTACTTTATCAACAAGGTTCACGAAAACAGTTTCCTGCAGCCCAGCCCTCGTGTGCTGATCTGCGTTCCATGCAAGTCCACCCAGGTTGAGCGTCGCGCCATCCGTGAATCGGCCCTTGGCGCCGGTGCCCGTGAAGTGTTCCTGATCGAAGAGCCGATGGCTGCTGCGATCGGTGCCGGCCTGCCGGTTGAAGAAGCGCGCGGTTCGATGGTCGTGGATATCGGTGGTGGTACCACTGAAATCGCCCTGATCTCCCTGAACGGTGTGGTCTACGCCGAATCCGTTCGTGTCGGCGGCGACCGTTTCGACGAAGCGATCATCACCTACGTGCGCCGTAACTACGGCAGCCTGATCGGTGAATCCACCGCTGAACGCATCAAGCAGGAAATCGGTACGGCCTACCCGGGCGGCGAAGTGCGCGAAGTCGATGTTCGCGGTCGCAACCTGGCCGAAGGCGTTCCACGCGCATTCACCCTGAACTCCAACGAAGTGCTCGAGGCTCTGCAAGAGTCGCTGGCCACCATCGTTCAGGCGGTGAAAAGCGCGCTGGAGCAATCGCCGCCGGAACTGGCTTCCGACATCGCCGAGCGTGGCCTGGTGCTGACTGGTGGTGGCGCGCTGCTGCGTGACCTCGACAAGTTGCTGGCCCAGGAAACCGGCCTGCCGGTGATCGTTGCCGAAGACCCGCTGACTTGCGTTGCTCGCGGCGGTGGCCGTGCGCTGGAAATGATGGATAAGCACACCATGGATCTGCTTTCGAGCGAATAAGCTTCGAATGCAATACGTGGGTGAACGCACAGGCAGCACTTTGCAGTGCTGCCTGTTGGCGTTTATCTTCTGTCAGTCTTCATCCAGGCCGGTTTGATGCCGTATGAATAAACAGAACATTTGCCTGGGAGGAGCGGCTTATTAAACCGCTTTTCACCAAAGGCCCTTCGTTGGGCGTGCGCCTGTTGGTGCTGGCCGTGCTCGCGGTCGCACTGATGGTGGTCGATGCACGTTTCGACCTGCTCAAGCCCGCGCGCAAGCAAGCGTCGCTGGTGCTCATGGATGCCTACTGGATCACTGACCTGCCTGGCCGCTTGTGGGAAGGGGTCGCCAGTCAGTTCGGCAGCCGCACCGAGCTCGTCGCCGAAAACGAAAAACTCAAGACCGAAAACCTGCTGTTGCAGGGACGCATGCAAAAGCTCGCGGCCCTGACCGAGCAGAACGTTCGGCTGCGCGAGTTGCTCAATTCCTCCGCACTGGTCAATGAAAAGGTCGAAGTGGCCGAGTTGATCGGCATGGACCCCAACCCCTTCACCCATCGCATCATCATCAACAAAGGTGAGCGCGACGGCGTGGTGCTCGGCCAACCGGTGCTCGATGCGCGCGGGCTGATGGGCCAGGTGGTTGAATTGATGCCGTACACCTCGCGTGTCCTGCTGCTGACCGACACCACCCATAGCATTCCCGTGCAGGTGAACCGTAACGGTCTGCGCGCGATTGCCAGCGGCACCGGCAACCCGGAGCGGCTGGAGTTGCGTCATGTCGCCGACACGGCGGACATCAAGGAAGGCGATCTGCTGGTCAGCTCCGGTCTCGGCCAGCGATTCCCGGCCGGTTATCCGGTGGCCACGGTAAAAGAGGTCATCCACGACTCCGGCCAACCATTCGCCATTGTCCGTGCGGTACCTACCGCCGCCCTGAACCGCAGCCGCTACCTGCTGCTGGTGTTCAGCGACAGCCGCACCGCCGAGGAACGCGCCAATGACGCCGCCCAGGCCCAGGAACAGCTCGATGCCCACGGCGGCGGCCCGATGTTGCCGGCCAGCGTGCCGAAACCGTTGATCATGCCTGCCACGCCGTCGACCGCTACCGCAGCGCCGGCCGCTGAAGCAGCGGCGCCTGCCACCACGCCTGTCAAGCCCGCCGCGAGCAAACCGCCCGCTGCCGCTCCGGCCGCTCCGGCCGCTGCCAAACCGCCGGCCGCGAGCAAACCACCGGCGAAACCGCCAGCGACTACCGGGGGACGAGAATAATGGTCGGCGCGAAAAAATCCGCAAACGGCTGGATGATCTGGCTGACATTCTTCGTCGGCATCCTGCTCAGCGTATCGCCGTTGCCAATCTTCATGGAAATCCTTCGCCCGCTGTGGCTGGCCTTGCTCGTGACTTTCTGGGCGCTGTACATGCCGCACACGGTCGGTATGGTGACGGCGTTCTGTCTGGGGCTGGCCGAAGATGTCCTGCAGGGCGACCTGCTCGGACAGAACGCGCTGATCCTGACCCTGATTACTTTCCTCGTATTGTCGTTGCAGCAGCGCCTGCGCATGTTCCCGATGTGGCAGCAGTGCCTGGTGATCCTGGTGATCTTCGGCCTCGCACAATTGGCGCAACTGTGGCTCAGCGCTCTGACCGGCAACCGTCAGCCAACCCTGGCGCTGGTCTTGCCGGCGCTGGTCAGTGCGTTGCTCTGGCCGTGGGTCAGCTTCGCCCTTCGCGGGATGTGCCGACGCTACAGAATCTATTGAGCCGGTGAAGCAGGGCACTGAACAGGGAGATGTTTTGATGAAACTGCTTTACCTCGCCTCCGGCTCACCGCGCCGCCGTGAATTGCTCACGCAGATCGGCGTGCAGTTCTCCGCCATCAGCGCGGACATCGACGAAACCCCGCTTCCTGAAGAATCCCCTTCGGCCTACGTCGAGCGCCTCGCGCGTGGCAAGGCTGAGGCCGGGCGCCGCTCGGTCGACTCTGACCAGCCGTTCTGCGTGCTTGGCGCCGACACCGCTGTGGTACTCGACGGCAAAATACTTGGCAAACCGGTGGACGAAGCCGACGCATGCGCCATGCTGATGATGTTGTCCGGCAGCGAACACGAAGTGCTGACCGCCATCGCCGTGCTTGAAGGTGAGCGCTGCGAGTCGCGGGTGGTGCGCAGTCGCGTGCGTTTTCGCAGCATCAGCCGCGAAGAGGCCGGCGCCTACTGGGCCAGTGGCGAACCGCGCGACAAGGCCGGCGGCTATGGCATTCAGGGCTTGGGTGCGGTGTTTGTCGCCGGGCTCGACGGCAGCTATTCGGCGGTGGTCGGCCTGCCGTTGTGCGAAACCTGCGAGGTATTGGGCCATTTCGGCATACCCTGTTGGCAAAACCTGAACACGCCCTGAGCGTCGTACGAATCCAGATGCGGCCACTATCGTGAACATGCCTGAACGAGATCCTGCCATGAGTGAAGAGATTCTGATCAACATCACGCCGATGGAATCGCGCGTGGCGGTGGTCGAAAACGGTGTGCTGCAAGAAGTCCACGTCGAGCGCACGCAGAAACGCGGGATCGTCGGCAACATCTATAAAGGCAAGATCGTTCGTGTACTGCCGGGCATGCAAGCGGCATTTGTTGACATCGGCCTCGATCGTGCGGCTTTCATTCACGCCGCCGAAATCTCCCTGCGCGAAGGCCCGGCGGTGGAAAGCATCAGTTCGCTGGTGCACGAAGGTCAGAGCCTGGTGGTGCAAGTCACCAAAGACCCGATCGGCTCCAAAGGCGCACGCCTGACCACGCAACTGTCGATTCCTTCGCGTTATCTGGTGTACATGCCGCGTACCGCTCATGTCGGTATTTCCCTGAAGATCGAAGACGAAGCCGAGCGCGAGCGTCTCAAGCAGGTGGTCAGTGACTGCGTGGCCAAAGAAGGCATCAAGGAGGCCGGCGGCTTCATTTTGCGCACCGCTGCTGAAGGTGCCGGCGCTGATGAAATCCTCATGGACATCCGTTACCTGCGGCGCCTCTGGGACCAGATCAACGAGCAGATCAAGACCATCGCCGCGCCGAGCGTGATCTACGAAGACCTCGGCCTGGCCCTGCGCACCCTGCGTGACCTGGTCAATCCGAAGATCGAGAAGATCCGCATCGACTCGCGGGAAACCTTCCAGAAAACCACGCAATTCGTCGCCGAACTGATGCCGGAAATCGCTGATCGTCTGGAACACTATCCGGGTGAGCGGCCGATCTTCGATCTGTACGGTGTCGAAGACGAAATCCAGCGCGCGCTGGAGCGCAAGGTACCGCTGAAATCCGGCGGCTATCTGGTGATCGATCCGGCGGAAGCCATGACCACTATCGACGTCAACACCGGGGCGTTCGTCGGTCATCGCAACCTCGAAGAAACCATTTTCAAGACCAATCTCGAAGCGGCCACGGCGATTGCCCGGCAGATGCGCCTGCGCAACCTTGGCGGGATCATCATCATCGACTTCATCGACATGGAAGATGAAGAGCACCAGCGTCAGGTCCTGCGCACTCTGGAGAAACAGCTGGAGCGCGATCACGCCAAGACCAACATCATCGGCATCACCGAGTTGGGCCTGGTGCAGATGACCCGCAAGCGCACCCGCGAAAGCCTCGAACAGGTGCTGTGCGAGCCGTGCAGCAGTTGCCAGGGACGCGGCAAGCTGAAGACCGCCGAAACCATCTGTTACGAGATCTTCCGCGAGATTCTGCGCGAGGCGCGGGCCTATCAGGCCGAGGGTTATCGGGTACTGGCCAACCAGAAAGTGGTCGATCGCTTGCTTGACGAAGAATCCGGTAACGTCGCCGAGCTTGAAGGCTTTATCGGTCGCACCATACGTTTCCAGGTGGAAACCATGTATTCCCAGGAACAATATGACGTGGTGCTGCTCTGAAGCCCTGCATCACCACTCATTCAACGCGGCTGGCCTCAGCTTTTCGCAGTATTTTTGCCATGGGAGCCGACTGACATGGAGCGTCTGACACGCATATTGGCCGCACTCACCCGCTGGGGGCTGGGCCTGTGCGCGTTGGTTCTGGTGTTGATGGCGTTGTACGTCAGCCTCGGCCGCGAGCTGACCCCTCTGGTGGCGGAATACCGCGCCGACATCGAAGACAAGGCCAGCGCCGCCCTCGGCATGCCACTGCAAATTGGCGAGCTGGAAGGCAACTGGAGCGGTTTCGCGCCGATCCTGCTGGCCCACGACGTGATGGTCGGCGACGGCGCCAACGCTCTGCGCCTCGACCGCGTGCGGGTGGTGCCGGATTTGTGGGCCAGCGTGCTCGCCCGCGAAGTGCGCCTCGCGCATATCGAACTCAACGGTTTGAAGATCAGCCTCAAGGAAGCCGAAGACGGCACTTGGGCGCTGGAAGGCCTGCCGGTGCAGAAGGATCAACCGTTCGATCCGGCACAATTGTTCCAGCGCTCGCAGATGATCAGGCAACTGTCGGTGCTCGATAGCCAGGTGACCCTGCAACCGGTCGACCACGCGCCCATGACGCTCACCTATGTCGGTCTGAATCTGCGTACCGGCGCCAGCCGCCAGCGTCTCGACGCGCGTCTGACCTTGCCCGATGGCCAGCCTGTGGCGCTGAGCCTGCGCAGCCAGTTGCGTCCTGACCAGTGGCAGACCAGCGCCATCGAGGGTTATGCCAGCCTGCCGCAGAGCGACTGGTCGAAATGGCTGCCCGAGCGCCTGACCCAGCAATGGAATTTTTCCGAGATCAAGGCCGGCGGTGAACTCTGGGGCGATTGGGCCGAAGGCGCGTTGCAAAGCGCCGCGTTGCGCCTGAATGCGCCGCAAGTGACCGGTGCCTACGCCGAGCGCAAGCCGATCCAGATCAACAATCTGGCGCTCAACGCCTATTACCGCAACACCGCCGAGGGCGCAAAGGTCACTCTTGATTCACTGGCGATGAGCTTCGGCGACACCCGTTGGGAATCCCATGTGCAGGTGCAGCAGACTCGCGCCAGCGCCAACGCTGAAGAGCTCTGGCATTTGCAGGCCGATCGCCTCGATCTGACCCCGATCACGCCGCTGCTCAATGCGCTGGGGCCGTTGCCGCAAAGCTTCGCCACAGTGGTCGAACGTTTGAAGGTAACCGGCGACCTGCGCAACGTCCTGCTGGATTTCCGTCCGACCGCCACCGATGGCAACAAATTCAGCTTTGCCGCCAACCTCGACAATGTCGGTTTCGATGCCTATCACGGCGCTCCAGCGGCGCGAAATGTCAGCGGCAGCCTCAGCGGCAATCTGGACGGCGGTGAGTTGCGCCTCGACAGCAAGGACTTCGTCCTGCACCTCGATCCGATTTTCGCCAAACCATGGCAATACCTGCAGGCCAATGCGCGGCTGACCTGGAAGCTGGACAAGGATGGCTTCACCCTGATTGCGCCGTACCTGAAGGTGCTGGGCGAAGAAGGCAAGATTGCCGGCGACTTCCTCATCCGCCTGCACTTCGATCATAGCCAGGAAGATTACATGGACCTGCGCGTCGGCCTGGTCGATGGCGACGGTCGCTATACCGCGAAGTACCTGCCGGCGGTGTTGAGCCCGGCACTTGATGAGTGGCTGCGCACAGCGATCCTCAAAGGCGCGGTGGATCAGGGTTTCTTTCAGTATCAGGGCTCGCTGAGCAAGAACGCCGGCGAGGCTGATCGCAGCATCAGTCTGTTCTTCAAAGTGCACGACGCCGAACTGGCCTTTCAGCCGGGCTGGCCGCACGTGAGCAAGGTCAGCGGTGACGTGTTCATCGAGGACAGCGGCGTGCGCATCTGGGCCAGCAAGGGCCAATTGCTCGATACGCAAGTCAGCGATGTCTTCGTCAATATTCCTCACGTACCGGCCGGGCAGAACTCGCATTTGTTTCTTGATGGCGCATTTGCCGGTGGCCTGGGCGACGGCTTGAAGATTCTCCAGGACGCGCCGATCGGCACTGGCGAGACCTTTGCCGGTTGGGAAGGCGCTGGTGATCTGAATGGCAAGCTCAAACTGGACATTCCGCTGGCCAAGGGCGAGCAACCGAAAATCCTCGTCGATTTCAAAACTGCCAACGCGCGGCTGAAACTGGCCGAACCGAAACTGGAACTGAGCCAGCTCAAAGGCGATTTCCGCTTCGACAGTAACAAAGGCCTCAGCGGCCAGAACATTTCTGCGCGGGCCTTCGGCAAACCGGTCACTGCGCAGATATTCGCCGACGGCAGCCCCAATCAGATCAAGACTCGCGTCGCCGCATCCGGACAGGTTGAAGTGAAAAAGCTCACCGACTGGCTGGGCGTGACCCAGCCGTTGCCGGTGTCCGGGACGATTCCGTATCAGTTGCAGCTGAATCTTTCCGGGGCCGACAGCCAGTTGCTGGTCAGCTCCAGCCTCAAAGGCGTGGCAGTGGATTTGCCGGCGCCGTTCGGCATGGCCGCCGATGTCGGGCGTGACACGGTATTCCGCATGACCTTGCAAGGGCAGGAGCGGCGGTACTGGGTCAATTACGATCAACTGGCCAATTTCACTTTTGCTGCGCCGCCGAGCAATTTCGCCGATGGCCGTGGCGAACTGTTCCTCGGCGCTGGCGAAGCGGTGTTGCCGGGCGCCAAGGGCCTGCGCATTCGTGGGGTGCTGTCAGAGCTGGACGTTGCGCCGTGGCAGGATCTGGCCAACAAATACGCCGGTGGGGATCCGGGCGGCAGCGCCAAGCAACTGCTCAGCAGCGCTGACATCAAGGTCGGCAAATTGACCGCGCTCGGCACCACACTGGATCAGGCCTCGGTGCAGATCAATCGCAAGCCCGGCGCATGGAATCTCGCTCTCGATAGTCAGCAGGCCAAGGGCAGTGCCAGCCTGCCGGACGCCAAAGGCGTGCCGATTGCGGTGAATCTTCAGTACGTGAAACTGCCGGCGCCGGACCCGGCGGTGCAGGCTGACGAGAACGCGCCTGATCCATTGGCGTCGGTCGACCCGACGAAAATCCCGGCGCTGGATATCACCCTCAATCAGTTGTTCCTCGGCCCCGATCTGGTCGGTGGCTGGTCGCTGAAAGTGCGGCCGACTGCTAAAGGCATCGCCCTGAACAACCTCGACATGGGCCTCAAGGGTATCCTTCTGCAAGGCAACGGCGGCTGGGAAGGCGCGCCGGGGGCGACCAGCAGTTGGTACAAGGGCCGCATTGGCGGCAAGAATCTGGCTGACGTGCTCAAAGGCTGGGGCTTCGCGCCGAGCGTGACCAGCGAAGAATTCCACATGGATGTCGACGGCCGCTGGCCGGGCTCGCCGGCGTGGCTGGCGACCAAGCGCTTCTCCGGCACGCTCGATGCCTCGCTGAACAAGGGCCAGTTCGTTGAAGTGGAAGGCGGTGCTCAGGCGCTGCGGGTGTTCGGCCTGCTCAACTTCAACTCCATCGGCCGGCGTCTGCGTCTGGACTTCTCCGACCTGTTCGGCAAAGGCCTGAGCTACGACCGGGTCAAAGGTTTGCTGGTGGCGAACAACGGTGTCTACGTCACCCGTGAGCCGATTCGCCTGACCGGGCCTTCGAGCAATCTTGAGCTGGACGGCACGCTGGATCTGGTCGGTGACAAGGTCGATGCGAAATTGCTGGTGACCTTGCCGGTGACCAACAACCTGCCGATTGCCGCGCTGCTCGTCGGCGCACCGGCGGTCGGCGGCGCGCTGTTCCTCATCGACAAGCTGATCGGCGACCGCGTGGCGCGCTTCGCCAGCGTCAAGTACACGGTCAAAGGCCCATGGAAAGAGCCGAAAATCACCTTCGACAAGCCTTTTTAACTAGCAGACACTACCCCTGTAGGAGCTGCCGAAGGCTCGGGCCGCGATCGGACGATCTTTTGATCTGGCTCTTAAAAAAATCAACAGATCGCAGCCTTCGGCAGCTGCTACACAGTCATATGCAAATCCCGAGGAGCGGCCATGTCTTTAGCGGTGATTCAAATGGTCAGCAAGAGTGACGTGCTGGCCAATCTGGCCCAAGCCCGACGCCTGCTTGAACAGGCCGCCGCCGGCGGGGCGAAACTCGCGGTGCTGCCGGAAAACTTCGCCGCCATGGGCCGTCGTGACGTCGCTGATATCGGCCGCGCCGAGGCCTTGGGCGAAGGGCCGATCCTGCCCTGGTTGAAACAGACCGCCCGCGACCTCACCTTATGGATAGTCGCCGGTACATTGCCGTTGCCACCGTTGGGTCAACCCACGGCCAAAGCCAATGCCTGCTCGTTGCTGATCAACGATAACGGTGAGATCGTCGCGCGTTATGACAAGCTGCATCTGTTCGATGTCGATGTCGCCGACAATCGCGGCCGGTACCGTGAATCCGATGACTATGCTTATGGCGGTAATGTAGTGGTGGCGGATACGCCGGTGGGGCGCGTCGGTCTGAGCGTGTGCTACGACTTGCGTTTCCCGGAGCTGTACAGTGAATTGCGTGCCGCCGGTGCCGAGTTGATTACTGCACCGTCGGCGTTTACGGCCGTAACCGGCGCCGCGCATTGGGATGTACTGATCCGCGCGCGGGCCATCGAAACACAGTGTTATATCCTCGCGGCCGCACAGGGCGGCAGTCATCCGGGGCCACGCGAGACCTTCGGGCATGCGGCGATTGTCGACCCGTGGGGGCGTGTGCTGGCCCAGCAGGATCAAGGCGAGGCGGTGTTGCTGGCCGCCCCCGACAGCGATGAACAAGCGTCCATCCGGGCGCGCATGCCGGTGACGCGTCATCGGCGGTTTTTCTCGCAGGGCGCCCAGCGGCCTGCTTCAGAACACGAATTTAAGGCGTAAACCTATGAGCGAGTTGTTGTCCTCAGTCAGTGATCACCTGTTGGCACCCGGCGGTGTCACGATCGAGAGCCTGCAAGGCGTGCTCGGCGATCTGGCCGGGCCGGGCATCGATGCCGCCGACCTGTATTTCCAGGGCCAGATTTCCGAGTCATGGGCGCTGGAAGACGGCATCGTCAAGGAAGGCAGCTTCAACCTCGATCAGGGTGTCGGCGTGCGCGCGCAGTCCGGTGAGAAGACCGGTTTTGCCTACAGCAACGCGATCACCCTCGAAGCCCTCGGTGCAGCGGCCCGCGCCGCGCGTTCGATCTCACGTGCCGGGCAGAACGGCACCGTGCAGGCGTTCACCAGCCAGGACGTCGCGCAACTGTACGCGCCCGATAACCCGCTGGAAGTGCTCAGCCGCGCGGAAAAAGTCGAGTTGCTCAAACGCATCGACGTCGCCACCCGCGCACTCGACCCACGGATTCAGCAGGTCAGCGTGAGCATGGCCGGGGTCTGGGAGCGAATCCTGGTGGCCTCCACCGACGGTGGCCTGGCCGCCGACGTGCGCCCACTGGTGCGTTTCAACGTAAGCGTCATCGTCGAACAGAATGGCCGTCGCGAACGCGGCGGGCACGGCGGCGGTGGGCGTACCGATTACCGCTACTTCCTCGCCGAAGACCGCGCTATGGGTTATGCCCGTGAAGCGTTGCGTCAGGCGCTGGTCAACCTCGAAGCGATTCCGGCGCCGGCCGGTACCTTGCCGGTGGTGCTGGGTTCCGGCTGGTCCGGCGTGCTGCTGCACGAAGCGGTCGGTCACGGTCTGGAAGGCGACTTCAACCGCAAGGGCAGCTCGGCCTACAGCGGGCGCATGGGTGAAATGGTTGCCTCCAAGTTATGCACCATCGTCGATGACGGCACCTTGAGCGGCCGTCGCGGTTCGCTGAGCGTCGATGACGAAGGCACCCCCACCGAGTGCACCACGCTGATCGAAAACGGCGTACTCAAGGGCTACATGCAAGACAAGCTCAATGCGCGGCTGATGGGCGTGGCACGCACCGGTAACGGTCGCCGCGAATCCTATGCGCACCTGCCGATGCCACGCATGACCAACACCTACATGCTCGGTGGCGAAAGCGATCCGGCAGAAATCATCGCCTCGGTGAAGAAGGGCATCTACTGCGCCAACCTCGGTGGCGGTCAGGTCGATATCACCAGCGGCAAGTTCGTGTTCTCGACCAGCGAGGCTTATCTGATCGAGGACGGCAAGATCACCGCACCGGTCAAAGGCGCGACGTTGATCGGCAACGGCCCCGAGGCGATGAGCCGGGTGTCGATGGTCGGTAACGATCTGGCGCTGGACAGCGGTGTCGGTACGTGTGGCAAGGATGGGCAGTCGGTGCCGGTGGGTGTCGGCCAGCCAACGCTGAAAATCGATGCGATTACCGTGGGTGGCACGGGCGCATAAGAACGGTGGGGCTTTCGGGTGGCGCGCAGGACGGCCACCCGGTGGCGATTTTCAACGCAGGCCGCGTTGAGTCTCGTCCAGCTCCCGAATGTATTTGAAGATCTTGCGGCTCGAAGCAGGCGGTTTGTTTTGCGCAACCTCATGCTGGGCCTGACGGATCAGGGAACGCAATTGCTGGCGATCTGCGTCCGGGTACTCGATGACGAATTTCTCCAGCACGGCGTCATCGCCCGCGATCAGGCGGTCACGCCAGCGTTCCAGATTATGGAAACGCTCGTTGTACTGGCGAGTGGAGGCATCAAGTTGATCGAGCAGAGTCAGAATCGCGTCAGTGTCCTGGTCGCGCATCAGTTTGCCGATGAACTGCAAATGCCGTTTACGCGCGATGTTCGCGGTGTGCTTGGGCGCATCGGCCAATGCCCGGCGCAAAGCGTCGGTCAACGGCAGTTTGGCGACCAGATCAGGCTTGAGTGTGGTCAGGCGCTCGCCGAGGTCAACCAGCGCATGCAACTCGCGTTTGACCTGAGATTTGCTTTTTTCTCCCGTATCGAGGGAGTCGTCGTAAGAATCAACCATGGTGGCAGTCCGCAAAGAAACGCCGCCATGATAACCAGTCGGGGGCCGCTTGTCCGGCCCGGTCGCTCGATGACCCTAGCCGAAAGCAGAATTTGAGTGGAGATGAGCATGAGTGCAGTTCAAAGCGTCGGCCCGCAGGCATTGCCGGCACTGCAAGAACAGGTCGAGCAGATCATCGCCGAAGCCAAGCGCCAGGGCGCCAGCGCCTGTGAAGTCGCGGTGTCGCTGGAGCAAGGCCTGTCGACTTCGGTGCGTCAGCGCGAGGTCGAAACCGTTGAATTCAATCGTGACCAGGGTTTTGGCATAACCCTGTACGTCGGCCAGCGCAAGGGCTCGGCCAGCACCTCGGCCACCGGACCGGAGGCGATTCGTGAAACCGTCGCAGCAGCACTGGCCATCGCCAAGCACACTTCCGAAGATGAAGCCTCGGGCCTCGCCGACGCCGCACTGATGGCCAGGGATGTGCAGGATTTCGACCTGTTCCACGAGTGGGACATCACCCCGGAGCAGGCTATCGAGAAGGCGTTGCTCTGCGAGGCTGCGGCGTTCGATGCCGATGCGCGGATCAAGAACGCCGACGGCACCACCCTCAGCACCCATCAGGGCTGCCGGGTGTATGGCAACAGCCACGGTTTCATCGGCGGTTACGCATCGACCCGGCACAGCCTGAGTTGCGTGATGATCGCCGAAGCCGACGGCCAGATGCAGCGTGATTACTGGTATGACGTCAATCGCCAGGGCAGTCTGCTCGCCGATCCGGTGAGCATCGGCCAGCGTGCCGCGCAACGGGCGGCGAGCCGTCTGGGCGCGCGGCCGGTGCCGACATGCGAGGTGCCGGTGCTGTTTTCCGCCGAACTGGCGGGCGGTCTGTTCGGCAGCTTCCTCTCGGCAGTATCCGGCGGCAGTCTGTATCGCAAATCGTCGTTTCTCGAAGGCACGCTGGGGCAGAAGCTGTTCCCGGAATGGCTGACCATTGATGAGCGTCCGCATCTGATGCGTGCCATGGGCAGTGCTTCCTACGACGGTGATGGCCTGGCGACTTACGCGAAACCGTTCGTCGAAAAGGGCGAGTTGGTCTCCTACATCCTCGGCACCTATTCCGGGCGCAAACTGGGCATGCCGAGCACCGCCAACGCGGGCGGGGTGCACAACCTGTTCGTCACCCACGGTGATGAGGATCAGGCAGCGTTGTTGAAGCGCATGGGCCGAGGACTGCTGGTCACCGAATTGATGGGCCACGGCCTGAACATGGTCACCGGCGACTATTCGCGCGGTGCGGCGGGCTTCTGGGTGGAAAACGGCGAGATCCAGTTCGCTGTGCAGGAAGTGACCATCGCCGGCAACATGCGCGACATGTTCAAGCAGATTGTCGCGGTGGGTAATGATCTGGAGCTGCGCAGCAACATCCGCACCGGCTCGGTGTTGATCGAGCGGATGACTGTCGCCGGCAGCTAAGCCGCGAATCCGCCAACAAAAAAAGGCGCGCCATCCGTTCTGGATGGCGCGCCTTTTTTCTTCGCTTCGCACAAATCCCCTGTGGGAGCGAGCCTGCTCGCGAAAGCGGTGGATCAGTTGTAAATGTGCTGACTGACACAGCGCATTCGCAAGCAGGCTCGCTCCCACAAGTGAGCAGCGCAAACTCGAGTGCTTGTGTTGGTTATCATTATCATCTAATAATAAATCTCATCTCCGAACGAGTCCCGGATCATGAGTTCTGCCTTGCACGAGCAGCCTTACCTCGAAAGCTGGCGCTGGATGAGCCGCCAGATCCGTTGCGCGCTGGATCCTGACGAACCGCGCCTGATCGAACACTACCTCGCCGAAGGACGCTATCTGTCCTGTTGCACAGCCACTTCGCCCTGGACTGTCGCCGAAACGTCTTTCCGTCTGCTGCTCGATACCGCCACCGACATCGCGTTGCCGTGGCACTGGCGCAGCGTCTGTCTCGATCAAGCCTGGCGCCCCTTGCGTGAAATGGAGCGCCTGTCGCTATGCCAATGCCGCTTGCGGCGCTGGCAACGCTACACCTGGCAGCTCGCCACTTGCGAGTTGCAACCGTCGATTCCTCTCATTGATTTGCTGCAAGGACATTCGCATGACCAAGACACGTATTGAGCGCGACAGCATGGGCGAACTGCAGGTGCCGGTCGATGCGCTCTATGGCGCGCAGACCCAGCGCGCCGTGGACAACTTCCCGATCAGCGGCAAGCCGATGCCGACGCAGTTCATCCGCGCGCTGATCCTCGCCAAAGCCGCCGCTGCCCGGGCCAACGTTGAGCTGAACCAGATCAGCGCGGCCCAGGGCAAAGCCATCAGTGATGCCGCGCAAGGTCTGCTCGAAGGCGATTTCATGCAGCATTTCCCGGTGGATATCTTCCAGACCGGGTCCGGCACCAGCTCGAACATGAACGCCAACGAAGTGATCGCGACGCTGGCCAGTCGCATGCTCGGCGAGCCGGTCAACGCCAACGATCATGTCAACTGCGGGCAAAGCAGCAACGACATCATCCCGACCACCATCCACGTCAGCGCCGCGCTGGCGCTGCATGAACAATTGCTGCCGGCGCTGTTGCATCTGGTCCAGGTCATCGAGCGCAAGGCCGAGCAAGTGCATCACCATGTGAAGACCGGGCGCACTCACCTGATGGACGCGATGCCGGTGCGCATGAGCCAGGTGCTCAACGGTTGGGCGCAGCAGCTCAAGGCCAATATCGGCCATCTGCAGGATTTGCTGCCAAGCCTGCAAGCGCTGGCGCAGGGCGGCACCGCGGTCGGTACCGGGATCAATGCGCATCCGGAGTTCGCCGCGCGATTCAGTCGGCATCTGAGCCAACTGACCGACGTGCAGTTCACCCCGGGCAAGGATCTGTTCGCGCTGATTGGCTCGCAGGACACGGCAGTCTCTGTCTCCGGCCAGCTCAAAGCTACTGCGGTGTCGCTGATGAAAATCGCCAACGACCTGCGCTGGATGAACTCAGGTCCCCTGGCCGGCCTCGGCGAAATTGAACTGCAAGCGCTGCAACCGGGTTCATCGATCATGCCCGGCAAGGTCAACCCGGTGATCCCGGAAGCCACAGCGATGGTCGCTGCGCAAGTGATCGGCAACGACTCGGTGATCACCGTCGCCGGTCAATCCGGCAACTTCGAACTGAACGTGATGCTGCCGATCATCGCGCACAACCTGCTGAGCAGCATCGAACTGCTGGCCAATTCCAGTCGCCTGCTCGGTGACAAGGCAATCGCTACTTTCAAGGTCAACGAATCGCGCTTGCAAGAAGCGTTGTCGCGCAACCCAATTCTGGTCACCGCGCTCAACCCCATCATCGGTTACCAGAAAGCCGCCGAAATCGCCAAGCAGGCCTACAAGGAAGGCCGCGCGGTGATCGACGTCGCTCTGGAACACACCGACCTGTCGCGCAGCCAGCTGGAAGAGTTGCTCAACCCCGAGAAACTCACCGCCGGCGGCGTGTAAACCCCGCAACCGCTTTGGAGGCTCACCATGGAGCACTGGAAACGCACGATCGAACGGGCCAATCGCTGCTTCATGCTGGGCGAACTGATCGACGCCCGTGAGGCTTACCTGCAAGCCCTGGCCCTGGCGCAAGTGTTGTTCGAACGCTGGGCGGATGCCGACGAAGCGGTGGCGGCCTGCGTCGTCTCTCATCACAACCTCGCCGACCTGCATTTGCGCCTGAACCAACCGGAGGAGAGCGCCGAATACCTGTGCGCTATCCATCAACGTTTGTTGCAGACCATGCAGGACGAACGCCTTCGCCCGGCGCTGCGTGAGGCGGCGTTGCGCCAGAGCAGCAAGACCTACGTCGAACTGTTGAATTTCATCAGCGAGCACGGCGAGTACCCGCGCACCCAACGCCTGCTGCATCCAGACACCGGCAATGCTCGCCGCGCCGCAAATTCTCATCAGCATGGAGTCCACTGAAATGGCTTTTACCTTGCCTGCCTTGCCCTACGCCTACGATGCCCTCGAGCCGCACATCGATGCGCAGACCATGGAGATTCATTACACCAAGCACCACCAGACCTATATCAACAACCTCAACGCCGCCGTTGAAGGCACCGAATTCGCCGAGTGGCCGGTGGAAAAACTTGTCGCCAGCGTCCAGCAACTGCCGGAAAAGCTTCGCGCGGCGGTGATCAATCAGGGCGGCGGTCACGCCAATCACTCGCTGTTCTGGGAAGTGATGGTGCCCAACGGCGGCGGCAAGCCCGACGGCGCGCTGGCCACGGCTATTGATGAGCAACTGGGCGGACTCGACAGTTTCAAGGAAGCCTTCACCAAGGCCGCGCTGACCCGTTTCGGCAGCGGTTGGGCCTGGCTCAGCGTGACACCGGAGAAAAAACTGGTCGTGGAAAGCAGCGGCAATCAGGACAGCCCGTTGATGAACGGCAATACCCCAATCCTCGGTCTCGACGTCTGGGAGCACGCCTACTACCTGCGCTACCAGAACCGTCGCCCGGAATACATCAACGCGTTCTACAACGTGATCAACTGGCCGGAAGTTGCTGCGCGCTATCACGCCGCACTGGTTTAAGCCTTCAATAAAAACAATCCAGGGCTGACTATGGGCACGGAAACACTGGCGATTGGCAGCGGGCGCATGTTTCGTTACGCGGTGGGCTCGCTGTTGCTGCTGGCGGGGATGACTTTGCTGGTCGCCCACGGTTTGCAGTGGCTGAATCTGGAACCGCGGCTGTTGCGCGCCTTGCAGGGCGGTGCCATCTGCGCCTTGGGCACGGCGCTTGGCGCGGTGCCGGTGCTGGTGATCCGGCGCATGCCGCAGGCACTCAGCGACACCTTGCTGGGATTTGGTGCCGGGGTGATGCTGGCGGCGACGGCGTTTTCGCTGATCGTGCCGGGCATTGCTGCGGCGGAGAGTCTTGGTCTTACGCCGTGGGCTGCCAGTGGCCTGATCTGCTTCGGCATCCTGCTCGGCGCGTTCGGTCTGTATCTGGTGGATCGGCGCGTTTCGGGGGCCTCGCCGGAGATGCTCGTCGGCACGCTGGAGCATCCGGTGATTCCACCACGAATCTGGCTGTTCGTGTTCGCCATCATCGCGCACAACATTCCAGAAGGCATGGCGGTCGGCGTGTCTGCCGGCGGCGGGATGGCGGACGCCGACAGTCTGGCGATGGGCATTGCGTTGCAGGATGTGCCGGAAGGGCTGGTGATTGCGTTGGTGCTGGCCGGGGCGGGGATGTCACGGTACAGGGCGTTTCTCATCGGCGCGGCGTCTGGGCTGGTCGAACCGGTATTTGCACTGTTATGCGCGTGGCTGGTGAGTCTGGCTCAGGTGCTGTTGCCGCTGGGACTGGCGTTGGCGGCCGGGGCGATGTTGCTGGTGGTGACCCACGAAGTGATTCCGGAGTCGCGTCGTCATGGGCATGACAAGCTGGCCAGTATGGGCCTGTTGGTCGGGTTTTGTCTGATGATGGTGATGGATACGGCGTTGGGGTGAATGGAGGCGAGGAACAGTGTCCCCGCCTCAAGGATTATTCACCTTCGTCGAAATACCTTTCGATCAGATCGACCAATGCGTCCATGGCTTCCTGAGCCTGTTCGCCTTCGGTGCTCAAATGGATCTTGGTGCCTTTGCCCGCCGCGAGCATCATCATTGCCATGATGCTCTTGCCGTCGACAGTCGTTTCAGGGGTGCGTCCCACCCGGATCGTGCAGTCTGGATACTGACCGGCCACGCCGACGAATTTGGCCGATGCCCGAGCATGCAGACCCAGCTTATTGATGATTTCGATTTCACGAGCAGGCATCGCGGTGTGAATCCTTTAGGTGAGGTCGCGGTGGCGAACCTGGACGTTCTTCAGGGTTTTCTGCAGGGCCTGGCCCAGACGTTCGGTCAGGTAGACGGAGCGGTGGTGCCCGCCGGTGCAGCCGATGGCAATGGTCACGTAAGCACGGTTGCTGGCGGCGAAACGTGGCAGCCACTTGTTCAGGTAGGCGTAGATGTCCTGATACATTTCTTCGACATCCGGCTGCTGCGCCAGGTACTCGGCCACCGGTGCATCAAGGCCCGATTGCGCGCGCAGCTCCGGTTTCCAGTACGGATTGGGCAGGCAGCGCACATCGAAGACCAGATCGGCATCGACCGGCATGCCGCGCTTGAAGCCAAATGATTCAACCAGAAACGCCGTGCCGGGTTCCGGCTGATTCAGCAGGCGCAGCTTCAGGGTGTCGCGAAGCTGATAGAGGTTCAGGCTAGTAGTGTTGATTTTCAGGTCGGCCAGATCGGCGATCGGGCCGAGCAGGGCGGTTTCATCGTGAATCGCCTCGGCCAGTGAGCGATTGGCGTTGCTCAGCGGGTGACGACGACGGGTCTCGGAAAAACGCTTGAGCAGGGTTTCCTCGTCGGCGTCCAGGTACAGCACATCACACTTGATATGCTTGGCACGGACGTCTTCAAGCAGTTCAGGGAAGCGTGACAGATGGCTCGGCAGGTTGCGCGCATCGATCGACACGGCGACCAGCGGCTGCGCCAGCTCCGTGTGAATCAGCGCACGCTCGGCCAGTTCCGGCAGCAAACCGGCCGGCAGATTGTCGATGCAGTAGTAGCCGTTGTCCTCAAGGACATTCAGGGCGGTACTTTTACCCGAGCCCGAACGGCCACTGACAATGATCAAACGCATGATTAGTGCCCGTTCTGCTCGTCCAGTACAACCTGGTACAAGGCTTCGTTGCTCGTGGCGCTGCGCAGTTTTTCACGAACTTCCTTGCGGTCGAGCATGCTGGCGATCTGGCGCAGCAACTCCAGATGCGCATCGGTCGCGGCTTCCGGGACCAGCAGCACGAACAGCAGGTCTACCGGAGCGCCGTCGATGGCGTCGAAATCGATCGGGGCTTCAAGGTGCAGCAGGGCGCTGATCGGCGCCGTGCAGCTCTTGAGGCGGCAGTGGGGAATGGCGATGCCGTTACCAAAACCGGTGGAACCGAGTTTTTCACGGGCGATCAGCGCCTCGAAGACATCCTGCATCGCCAGATCCGGCACTTCGCGGTGGATCAGGTTGGCAATCTGTTCGAGGGCTTTTTTCTTGCTGCCGCCCGGCGCGTTCACTTGGGAACGGCCGGGGGTCAGGATGGTTTCAAGTCGGATCATGGGATAGGGGTGTTAACGACCGGTCGCGCCCTGGAGGAGGCTCTGGGTCTTTTCCTTATGCTTTTTGAGTTGGCGATCCAGCTTGTCGGTGAGTGAGTCGATCGCAGCGTACATGTCGGTATCTTCTGCGTTGGCGACCACTTCGCTGCCGGGGATATGCAAGGTGGCTTCGATCTTCTGCTTCAGCTTTTCGACGCACATCGTGACCTGCACGTTGGTGATCTTGTCGAAATGTCGCTCCAGTCGCTGGAGTTTTTCCTCGATGTAGGAACGCAGAGGTTGGGTCACTTCCAGTTGGTGTCCACTGATGTTGACTTGCATACAGCTTCTCCTTCGTTGCCAGTGCATAAAGCGGCAGGCCGAAAAGCCTGCCACTGGAACGCTGTAACGTGGCTTACATCAACCGCTTGCGTTCGCTCGAAGGCGCGATTCCGAGGGATTCGCGGTACTTGGCGACGGTGCGGCGAGCCACCTGAATGCCTTGTGCCTCCAGTAAACCAGCGATCTTGCTGTCACTCAACGGCTTTTTCTGATTTTCCGCTGCGACCAGTTTTTTGATGATCGCGCGGATCGCCGTGGACGAGCATTCGCCGCCTTCGGAGGTGCTGACGTGGCTGGAGAAAAAGTATTTCAGCTCATAAATACCGCGCGGGGTATGCATGAATTTCTGTGTGGTCACTCGGGAAATCGTCGATTCGTGCATGCCCACCGCTTCGGCGATGTCATGCAATACCAACGGCTTCATCGCTTCGTCGCCGTATTCGAGGAAGCCGCGCTGATGTTCGACGATCTGCGTGGCCACTTTCATCAGGGTTTCGTTGCGGCTCTGCAGGCTCTTGATGAACCAGCGGGCCTCCTGCAACTGGTTGCGCATGAAAGTGTTGTCGGCGCTGGTGTCGGCACGTTTCACAAAACCGGCGTACTGGGCGTTGACACGCAGGCGTGGCACCGACTCCTGGTTCAGCTCGACCAGCCAGCGCTCGTTGTCCTTGCGCACGATCACATCGGGAATGACATATTCGGCTTCTGTCGACTCGATCTGCGAACCGGGACGCGGATTGAGGCTCTGCACCAGTTCGATGACTTGGCGCAGCTCGTCTTCCTTGAGCTTCATCCGGCGCATCAACTGGCTGTAATCGCGACTGCCGAGCAGGTCGATGTAATCGGCGACCAGCCGTTTGGCCTCGGTCAGCCACGGCGTCTTCGCGGGCAGCTGGCGCAGTTGCAGGAGCAGGCATTCGCTGAGGTTGCGGGCGCCGATCCCGGCGGGCTCGAATTGCTGGATGCGATGCAGGACGGCTTCGATCTCGTCGAGCTCGATGTCCAGTTCAGGATCGAACGCTTCAAGAATTTCTTCGAGTGTTTCGTCCAGATAGCCCTGATTGTTGATGCAGTCGATCAGGGTCACGGCGATCAGGCGATCGGTGTCGGACATCGGCGCCAGGTTCAGTTGCCAGAGCAGATGGCTCTGCAGGCTCTCGCCGGCGGACGTGCGGGTGGTGAAATCCCACTCATCGTCATCGCTGCTGGGCAGGCTGCTGGCGCTCGTCTGGTAGACGTCTTCCCAGGCGGTATCCACTGGCAGTTCGTTGGGGATGCGCTCGTTCCACTCGCCATCCTCGAGGTTGTCCACCGTCGGGGCGGTTTCCTGGTAGGAGGGTTCCTGGATTTCGGCGGGCTTCTGTTCGGCGTTGTCGGCCAGAGGATCGGCGTTGTCGAAGTCGTCGCCTTCTTCCTGGCGCTCGAGCATCGGATTGGATTCCAGAGCCTCCTGGATCTCCTGTTGCAGGTCCAGGGTCGACAATTGGAGCAGGCGGATGGCCTGTTGCAGCTGCGGTGTCATCGTCAGCTGCTGGCCCATTCTCAAGACTAGCGATGGTTTCATGGCAGGGGCTTAACACCTTATTCGCCGGCGCTTTGCGCCATCCACTACAGGGCGCCGAAGCGCCAAACTTAAGCAAATTATATGCCTGAAACTGAAGTGTTTGCCTAGAGCGCTGTAACAATTAAAGCGGATAAATGCGCCTTGAATCGATACAGCGCTGTCGCGCTTACAGGCGGAACTCGTGACCCAGATACACTTCCTTGACCAGATCGTTGGCCAGGATGGTCTCGGCATCACCTTCGGCGATCAGTTGACCGTCATTGACGATGTAAGCGGTTTCGCAGATATCCAGGGTCTCACGGACGTTGTGGTCGGTGATCAGTACACCGATGCCCTTGGCCTTGAGGTGGTGAATGATCTGCTTGATGTCGCCGACCGAGATCGGGTCGACACCGGCGAACGGTTCGTCGAGCAGGATGAACTTGGGTGCAGTGGCCAGGGCGCGAGCGATTTCCACCCGGCGGCGCTCACCACCGGACAGGCTCATGCCTAGGTTGTCGCGGATGTGGCTGATGTGGAATTCCTGCAGCAGGCTTTCCAGCTCCTTGCGCCGACCGGCCTTGTCCAGCTCCGGGCGAGTCTCGAGGATCGCCATGATGTTGTCGGCAACCGACAGTTTGCGGAAGATCGACGCTTCTTGCGGCAGATAGCCGATACCGGCCTTGGCGCGGCCGTGCATCGGCTGGTGGCTGACGTCCAGGTCATCGATCAGCACACGGCCCTGATCCGCCTGCACCAGGCCGACGATCATGTAGAAGCACGTCGTTTTACCGGCGCCGTTCGGGCCGAGCAAGCCGACGATCTGCCCGCTGTCGATCGACAGACTGACGTCACGCACGACCTGGCGGCTTTTATAGGCCTTGGCCAGGTGCTGAGCTTTCAGAGTTGCCATTACTGGGATTTCTCTTCGGTTTTCTTCTTCGGCTGGATCACCATGTCGATGCGCGGACGCGATTCGGTGACCTTGCTGCCCGTGGCGCGACCGGCGCTGGCCAGTTTCTTCACGGTGTCGTAGACGATTTTTTCGCCTTGGGTGACGTTGTTATCCTTGTCGATAACCTTGGCCTTGTCGATCAGCACCACCCGATTCTGCTGGGCGTGGTATTGAATCGTCACGCCGTAGCCCTTGACCGGGTTGGCGTCGCCCTGTGTCTGCAACTGCTCGAAGTAAGCCAGGTTGCCTACCGAGGTCACCACGTCGATGTCGCCATTGGGCGCGCGCGTCATGGTCACGGTGTTGCCTTTAACGATCATCGAGCCCTGGGTAATGATCACGTCACCTTTATAGGTGGCGATGCCATTCTTGTCGTCCAGTTGGGCGTCGTCGGCCTGAATGCGGATAGGCTGCTGCTGATCGTTCGGCAGGGACCAGGCGCTCGCGCTTCCCAGTGCTGCGCCCAGACTGAGCAAAATAGGGAGGGTTTTAACGAGCCTCATACTGTCCTCTTACGTTCGATTGCAGGTGTATCCTGCTGTCCTTCAGGTACGCTTTCATTCCGACGCCAGTCGATACGCCGCCAGCGCCCTCGATTCTAACGGGTTGCGCAGTCTGCGCATATTCCTGCTGCGGGAACACGGTCATGCGGGTGCTGGTGATCAGGGTGCCGCGCTGTTTCTCGTCGGTGCGCTGTACGCGTACCGAATCGATCAATTCCACTTCGGTGCCGCCCGAGTTCACTTCGCCGCGTTCGCTGGTCACGTGCCACGGGAAGTCGGTGCCGCGATACATGTTCAAATCAGGCTTGGTCACCAGCGTGATATCAGTGGCCTTGACGTGTTCGGCCTTGTCGGAGGTCATCTCATACTGCACCTTGCCGTCGGGCAGGTACTGAATGGTGTGCGTGTTGGTCGCGTACCAGTCGATCGGATTCTCGGCGGCCGAGACCGGCGGCTTGTCGAGGAAGCGTTCCGGGCTGATGTTCCAGTAGCCGACCGCAGCGAAAATCGCCGCGATGCAGCCGAACAGCAGGAAGTTGCGAAACTTTTTGCTAAACATGGTCAGGCTCACAGGTACGCGGCGTTGGCCGCTTCGAGGCGGCCCTGGGCGCGCAGGATCAATTCGCAGAATTCGCGGGCGGCACCTTCGCCGCCACGGGCGCGGGTAACGCCGTGGGCGTGTTCGCGGACGAAATCGGCAGCGTTGGCCACCGCCATGCCCAGCCCTACACGGCGGATCACCGGCAAGTCTGGCAGATCGTCACCGAGATAGGCGACTTCTTCATAGCTTAGGCCCAGTTGCGCGAGCAGACCGTCGAGTACCACCAGTTTGTCCTCGCGCCCCTGAAACAGATGCGGGATGCCGAGGTTCTTCGCGCGGCGCTCGACCACCGGGGTCTTGCGACCACTGATGATCGCCGTCTGCACGCCGGCATTCATCAACATTTTGATGCCTTGGCCGTCAAGGGTGTTGAAGGTCTTGAACTCGCTGCCGTCTTCGAGGAAGTACAGGCGCCCGTCGGTGAGCACACCGTCGACGTCGAATACTGCCAGTTTGATCGCTTTGCCGCGTTGCAGCAGATCGTTGCTCATTACATGACTCCTGCGCGCAGCAGATCGGAGAGGTTGAAGGCGCCGATCGGGCGATCCTCCTCGTCGACGACTACCAGGGCGTTGATTCGATGGTCTTCCATGATTTTCAGGGCTTCGGCGGCGAGCATGTCGGGCCGGGCGGTCTTGCCGTGTGCGGTCATCACCTGATCGATGGTGGCGCTGCGGATGTCGATGGCGCGATCCAGGGTGCGGCGCAAATCGCCGTCAGTGAAGATCCCGGCGAGCTTGCCATCGGCTTCAATAATAGCGGTCATGCCCAGACCCTTGCGGGTCATTTCCATCAGCGCGTCTTTGAGCAGGGTGCCGCGTTGTACTTGCGGCAGCTCTTGCCCGGCGTGCATGACGTTTTCGACTTTCAGCAACAGGCGACGGCCAAGGGCGCCGCCCGGATGCGAGAAGGCAAAATCTTCAGCGGTGAAACCACGCGCTTCCAGCAAGGCCACGGCCAGAGCGTCGCCCATGACCAGCGCGGCCGTGGTCGAAGAGGTCGGTGCCAGATTCAGCGGGCAGGCTTCGTGCTCGACATGCACATTGAGATTGACCTCGGCGGCCTTCGCCAATGGCGACTGCGGATTGCCGGTGACGCTGATCAACTGGATACCCAGGCGTTTGATCAATGGCAGCAGCGTTACGATTTCGTTGGTCGAGCCGGAGTTCGACAGTGCCAGAATCACGTCGTCGCGGGTGATCATGCCCATGTCGCCATGGCTGGCTTCGGCCGGATGCACGAAAAACGCCGGAGTGCCGGTGCTGGCCAGGGTGGCGGCGATCTTGTTGCCGACGTGCCCGGATTTGCCCATGCCGACCACGACGACGCGGCCCTTGCTGGCCAGAATCATCTCGCAAGCGCGTACGAAATCGGCGTCGATATGGGCCATCAAGCCTTGGACGGCTTCCACTTCGAGGCGGATGGTGCGTTGTGCCGATTGAATCAGGTCGCGGGTTTTGCTCATGTCAGAATCGTATGGGCCGATGAAAAGGCGGCGATTATAGCGGTTATGTGGCAAAGCCTCACGCAAGTTCGACGTGCTTTGTCATTACTGGTTACCAAAACACTCTGAAAGTCGCTCAGGCCCTCTTCAGTCGGCGATCTTGGCCGGGTTCTCGCTTGGGCGCTCAGCCTTTGCAGTGATATAGTTCGCCGCCAGTTCGGCCTGCCCGGGATGCAGGTGTTTCCGAGGAAAGTCTGGCATCCCAGTGAGAGGCTGCATCGCAAGGAGTTTAGATGAGTGCCGATAACGCCTACGCGGTCGAGCTGAAGGGAGTCTCCTTCAAGCGCGGTGCGCGGAGCATTTTCAATAACGTCGATATCCGCATCCCCCGCGGCAAGGTCACCGGCATCATGGGGCCTTCCGGCTGCGGCAAGACCACGCTGCTGCGCCTGATGGGCGCACAGTTGCGGCCGTCCAGCGGTGAAGTCTGGGTCAACGGGCAGAATCTGCCGACGCTGTCGCGCAGTGATCTGTTCGATGCGCGCAAGCACATGGGCGTGCTGTTTCAGAGCGGTGCGCTGTTCACTGACCTTGATGTGTTCGAGAACGTGGCCTTCCCGCTGCGGGTGCACACGCAACTGCCGGAAGACATGATCCGCGACATCGTCCTGCTCAAATTGCAGGCAGTGGGTCTGCGTGGCGCCATCGAGCTGATGCCGGACGAACTGTCCGGCGGCATGAAGCGCCGCGTGGCACTGGCCCGGGCGATTGCCCTCGATCCGCAGATTCTCATGTACGACGAGCCCTTCGTGGGCCAGGACCCGATCGCCATGGGCGTGTTGGTGCGCCTGATCCGCCTGCTCAACGATGCTCTGGGCATCACCAGCATCGTGGTCTCGCACGACCTGGCGGAAACCGCGAGCATTGCCGACTACATCTATGTAGTGGGCGATGGTCAGGTGCTGGGGCAGGGCACGCCGGATGAGCTGATGAATTCGGATGAACCGCGTATCCGCCAGTTCATGACCGGTGATCCCGATGGCCCGGTGCCGTATCACTTTCCAGCGACGGATTACCGCGCAGATCTTCTGGGGAAGCGTTGATGCGCAGAATTTCATTGATGGAACGCGTGCGTCGGTTCGGCGAATCGGCGATCGACGCGGTCGCGGTGTTTGGTCGAGCGACCCTGTTCCTGTTTCACGCCCTGCTGGGCCGTGGCGGTATCAGCGGTGGTTTCGGCCTGTTGGTCAAGCAGCTGCATTCGGTCGGCGTCATGTCGCTGGTGATCATCGTGGTCTCCGGCATTTTCATCGGCATGGTCCTGGCGTTGCAGGGCTTCAGCATTCTTTCCAGCTATGGTTCAGAGCAGGCGGTGGGGCAGATGGTCGCCCTGACGTTGCTGCGTGAACTGGGGCCGGTGGTCACGGCGTTGCTGTTTGCCGGGCGCGCCGGTTCGGCGTTGACCGCCGAGATCGGCAACATGAAATCCACCGAGCAGTTGTCCAGCCTGGAAATGATCGGTGTCGATCCGCTCAAGTACATCATTGCCCCGCGCCTGTGGGCCGGCTTCATTTCCCTGCCGGTGCTGGCGATGATCTTCAGCGTCGTCGGCATCTGGGGCGGTTCGTGGGTCGCAGTCGACTGGCTGGGCGTTTATGAAGGCTCGTACTGGGCGAACATGCAGAACAGCGTGAATTTCACCAGTGACGTGCTCAATGGCGTGATCAAGAGTGTCGTTTTCGCCTTTGTGGTGACCTGGATCGCCGTATTCCAAGGCTATGACTGTGAGCCCACTTCCGAGGGGATCAGTCGTGCCACCACCAAGACCGTGGTGTTTGCCTCGCTGGCAGTGCTCGGCCTGGACTTTATTCTGACCGCTTTGATGTTTGGAGATTTCTGATGCAAAACCGCACCCTGGAAATCGGTGTCGGCCTGTTCCTGCTGGCAGGGATCCTGGCTTTGCTGCTGCTCGCCTTGCGCGTCAGCGGCCTGTCTCCGACTTCGTCCACCGACACTTACAAGTTGTATGCGTATTTCGACAATATCGCCGGTCTGACGGTCAGAGCCAAAGTGACCATGGCCGGTGTGACCATCGGCAAGGTCACCGCTATCGATCTGGATCGCGACAGCTTCACCGGTCGGGTCACGCTGCAGGTGGATAAAAAGGTCGACAACCTGCCGGTTGATTCGACTGCGTCTATCCTCACCGCGGGTCTGCTGGGCGAGAAATACATCGGTATCAGCGTCGGCGGTGAAGACACCCAGTTGAAAGACGGTGGAACCATCCACGACACGCAGTCGTCACTGGTACTGGAAGACCTGATCGGTAAATTCCTGCTCAATACCGTTAGCAAAGACGCCAAATGAGGAGCTTTTGAATGATCTCTATCTTGCGACGTGGCCTGTTGGTGTTGCTCGCGGCCCTGCCGTTGATGGCTAACGCTGCACCGGGGCAATCGGCTCATGACCTGATTCAGGACACCACGAACCGGATGCTTGCCGATTTGCAGGCGAACAAAGAGAAGTACAAGCAGGATCCGCAGGATTTCTATGCGGCGCTGAACAACATTGTCGGTCCGGTGGTGGATGCCGAGGGCATCTCCAAAAGCATCATGACCGTGAAGTATTCGCGCAAGGCCACGCCTGAGCAGATGCAGCGCTTTCAGGAAAACTTCAAGCGCGGTCTGTTCCAGTTCTACGGCAACGCTCTGCTGGAATACAACAACCAGGGCATCACGGTTGACCCGGCCAAAGACGAATCGGGCGAGCGCACCAGCGTCAATATGACCGTCAAGGGCAGCAATGGCGCGATCTATCCGGTGCAGTACACGCTTGAGAAGATCAGCGGCGAGTGGAAACTGCGCAACGTGATCATCAATGGCATCAACATTGGCAAGCTGTTCCGTGACCAGTTCGCCGACGCCATGCAGCGCAATGGCAACGATCTGGACAAGACCATCGATGGCTGGGCCGGTGAAGTCGCCAAGGCCAAGCAGGAAACCGACAAAGCCGCCGCGAAGCCAGCGCAATGAGTGAGGCGGCAGTTCGCATGAGTGATGTCGACGAGCTGGTGCTCAGCGGCGTGCTGGATTACCGCACCGGGCCTGAGCTGCGCAAGGAAGGGCAGGCGCTGATCAAGTCGAGCAAGGCGTCGGCGCTGGTCATCGATTGTTCGGCGGTGCAGAAGTCCAGCAGCGTCGGCCTGTCGTTGCTGCTGTGCTTCATGCGTGATGCTCAGGCGGCCGGCAAGGCCGTCAGCATCCGCGCGATGCCCGAAGACATGCGCGAAATCGCTCAGGTCAGCGAGTTGACCGAGCTGTTGGCGCACCCCTGAACCCTCATCTATAAAGAAGCCCCCCGTCAGAGTCCTGCGTTGCGGGGTTCGCAGGCGCGGGGCTTTTTTGTATGATGTCCGACCCGTGCGCACAGGGCGCCGATTGAGGTTGAGCATGCAGGCCGTAGAAGTGAAGAGCTTCCTTGAAGGAAAGCTGCCAGGAACGCTGGTAGAAGTTGAAGGCGAAGGCTGCAACTTCCAGCTGAACGTGATCAGCGATGAACTGGCGGCGTTGAGCCCGGTGAAGCGTCAGCAGCAGGTCTATGCCCATTTGAACCCATGGATCGTCGATGGCAGCATCCATGCGGTCACTATGAAATTTTTCAGCAGCACGGCCTGGGCCGAGCGCACCTGAGCCCTAGGGCGTCGAGATACTAATGGATAAATTGATTATTACCGGTGGCGCTCGTCTCGATGGCGAGATCCGCATTTCCGGCGCGAAGAACTCCGCCCTGCCGATTTTGGCCGCGACCTTGCTGTGCGATGGCCCGGTCACCGTTGGCAACCTGCCGCACCTGCACGACATCACCACCATGATCGAGCTGTTCGGGCGCATGGGCATCGAGCCGGTGATCGACGAGAAGCTCAGCGTCGAAATCGACCCGCGCACCATCAAGACCCTGATCGCCCCGTACGAACTGGTGAAAACCATGCGTGCGTCGATCCTGGTACTGGGCCCGATGGTCGCGCGTTTCGGTGAAGCCGAAGTCGCACTGCCTGGTGGTTGCGCCATCGGTTCGCGTCCGGTCGACCTGCACATTCGCGGTCTGGAAGCCATGGGCGCGGTCATCGACGTCGAAGGCGGCTACATCAAGGCCAAGGCACCTGAAGGTGGCTTGCGCGGCGCGCACTTCTTCTTCGACACCGTCAGCGTGACCGGTACCGAAAACATCATGATGGCCGCTGCTCTGGCCAAGGGCCGCAGCGTGTTGCAGAACGCCGCGCGCGAGCCTGAAGTAGTCGACCTGGCGAACTTCCTCAATGCCATGGGCGCCAAGGTTTCCGGTGCTGGCACCGACACCATCACCATCGATGGCGTCGAGCGGCTGGGTTCGGCTTTCTACAAAGTCATGCCTGACCGTATCGAAACCGGCACCTACCTGGTCGCCGCTGCCGTGACCGGTGGTCGCGTCAAGGTCAAGGACACCGATCCGACCATCCTCGAAGCGGTGCTGGAAAAGCTCCGTGAAGCCGGTGCGGAAATCACCTGCGGTGAAGACTGGATCGAGCTGAACATGCACGGCAAGCGCCCGAAAGCGGTCAACGTGCGCACTGCGCCGTACCCGGCGTTCCCGACCGACATGCAGGCCCAGTTCATCTCGCTTAACGCCATTGCCGAAGGCACTGGTGCGGTGATCGAGACGATCTTCGAAAACCGTTTCATGCACGTGTACGAACTGCACCGCATGGGCGCGCACATCCAGGTTGAAGGCAACACCGCGATCGTCACCGGTATCGAGAAACTCAAGGGCGCGCCAGTCATGGCCACCGACCTGCGTGCATCGGCCAGTCTGGTGATTTCGGCGCTGGTTGCCGAAGGCGACACGCTGATCGACCGCATCTACCACATCGACCGTGGTTACGAGTGCATCGAAGAAAAACTGCAAATGCTGGGTGCCAAGATCCGTCGCGTTCCGGGCTGATCGCTGCATCGGGACACACGGACGTGTCCACTGAATTCGTTTCGAGTCGAGGGTGTACGCACCCTCGATGTGTGTCCGGCGCCGATTGCGACCGGGCATGAGTACCTTGATAAGGACTGACGTTTCCCATGTTGACCATCGCACTGTCCAAGGGCCGCATCCTTGACGACACCCTGCCGCTTCTCGCTGAAGCGGGCATCGTGCCGACCGAGAATCCGGACAAGAGCCGCAAGCTGATCATTCCCACGACCCAGGACGACGTGCGTCTGCTGATCGTGCGTGCCACCGACGTGCCGACCTATGTCGAGCATGGCGCGGCCGACCTCGGCGTCGCCGGTAAGGACGTGCTGATGGAGTACAGCGGCCAGGGTCTGTACGAGCCGCTGGACCTGCAGATCGCCCAGTGCAAGCTGATGACCGCTGGCAAGATCGGCGCGGCCGAGCCCAAGGGCCGTCTGCGCGTGGCGACCAAGTTCGTCAACGTTGCCAAGCGTTATTACGCTGAGCAGGGCCGTCAGGTCGACATCATCAAGCTGTACGGCTCGATGGAGCTGGCGCCGCTGATCGGGCTGGCCGACAAGATCATCGACGTGGTCGACACCGGCAACACCTTGCGCGCCAACGGCCTGGAGCCACAGGAACTGATCGCCACGATCAGCTCGCGTCTGGTGGTCAACAAGGCTTCAATGAAAATGCAGCACGCCCGAATCCAGGCGTTGATCGACACCCTGCGCAACGCAGTGGAATCGCGACACCGCGGCTGATCTACCAGCGCGGCCCGAGGCCGCGCCGTCTATCCGCCGCATAGCCAGAATTCTCAGGTGCCCAAGCGGATCGAATGCTAGTTTCGGGCGCCTGAGTTATTTGCCATTCCTATGAGGCTCTCGCTATGACCGCAACCACTGCAATTCGCCGACTCAACGCTGCTGACCCGAATTTCGCGCATCATCTGGATCATCTGCTGAGCTGGGAAAGTGTGTCTGACGACTCGGTCAATCAGCGCGTGCTCGACATCATCAAGGCTGTGCGCGAGCGCGGTGACGCGGCGCTGGTCGAATTCACCCAGAAGTTCGACGGTCTTGAAGTCGCCTCGATGGCCGACCTGATCCTGCCGCGCGAGCGCCTGGAGCTGGCCCTGACCCGCATCACTGTGCCGCAACGCGAGGCCTTGGAAAAAGCCGCCGCCCGCGTGCGCAGCTATCACGAAAAACAGAAGCAGGATTCCTGGAGCTACACCGAAGCTGACGGCACGGTGCTCGGCCAGAAGGTCACGCCGCTGGATCGCGCAGGCCTTTACGTGCCAGGTGGCAAGGCCTCGTATCCGTCGTCGGTATTGATGAACGCGATTCCGGCCAAGGTGGCCGGCGTGACCGAAGTGGTCATGGTCGTGCCGACCCCGCGCGGTGAAATCAACGAGCTGGTGCTGGCCGCTGCCTGCATCGCCGGTGTCGACCGCGTGTTCACCATCGGCGGCGCGCAAGCAGTTGCCGCCCTGGCTTACGGCACCGAAAGCGTGCCGCGTGTCGACAAGGTTGTCGGCCCGGGCAACATCTATGTGGCCACGGCCAAGCGTCATGTGTTCGGTCAGGTCGGCATCGACATGATCGCCGGCCCTTCGGAAATTCTCGTGGTCTGCGACGGCCAGACCGATCCGGACTGGATTGCCATGGACCTGTTCTCTCAGGCCGAGCACGACGAAGACGCGCAAGCGATTCTGGTCAGCCCGGACGCCGAGTTCCTCGACAAGGTGGCCGCGAGCATCGACAAACTGCTGCCGACCATGGACCGCGCGACCATCATCGAAACTTCGATCAATGGCCGTGGTGCGCTGATTCAGGTGAGCGACATGGCCCAGGCCATCGAAGTCGCCAACCGCATCGCCCCGGAACACCTGGAATTGTCGGTCGCTGATCCACAAGCCTGGCTGCCGCAGATTCGCCACGCCGGTGCGATCTTCATGGGCCGCCACACCTCCGAAGCGTTGGGCGATTACTGCGCCGGCCCGAACCACGTGTTGCCGACTTCCGGCACCGCGCGCTTCTCCTCGCCGCTGGGCGTCTACGACTTCCAGAAGCGCTCGTCGATCATCTTCTGCTCCGAGACCGGCGCTTCCGAGCTGGGCAAAACAGCATCGGTACTGGCCCGTGGTGAATCGCTGAGCGCCCACGCACGCAGCGCCGAATACCGCATCAAAGACCAAGACTTTCTGAAAGGGCAGGGGAACTGAGCGATGAGTAAATTCTGGAGCCCGTTCGTCAAGGATCTGGTGCCCTACGTGCCGGGCGAACAGCCGAAGCTGACCAGACTGGTCAAGCTCAATACCAATGAAAATCCATATGGCCCGTCGCCAAAAGCGCTCGCAGCGATGCAAGCCGAGCTCAACGACAACCTGCGCCTGTATCCGGACCCGAACAGTGATCTGCTGAAAAGCGCCGTGGCCGAATATTACGGCGTGCAAACCAGTCAGGTGTTCCTCGGCAACGGTTCGGACGAAGTGCTTGCGCACATCTTCCACGGCTTGCTGCAACACGATCAGCCGCTGCTGTTCCCGGACATCAGCTACAGCTTCTATCCGGTTTACTGCGGTCTGTACGGCATTGAATTCGACGCGGTGCCGCTGGATGCGCAGTTCCAGATCAACCCGGCCGATTACGCCAAACCGAATGGCGGGATCATTTTCCCCAACCCGAACGCCCCGACCGGGTGCCTGCTGGCGCTGGACGCGGTCGAGCAAATCCTCAAGGCCAGTCCTGATTCGGTCGTAGTCGTGGATGAGGCGTACATCGACTTCGGCGGCGAGACGGCGATCAGTCTGGTGGACCGCTATCCGAATCTGCTGGTGACGCAGACGCTGTCCAAGTCACGCTCGCTGGCCGGCCTGCGTGTCGGTCTGGCAGTAGGGCATCCGGACCTGATCGAAGCGCTGGAGCGGATCAAGAACAGCTTCAACTCCTATCCGCTGGATCGTCTGGCGATTGTCGGCGCGGCGGCGGCTTTTGCAGACCGCGAGTATTTCGACAAGACCTGTCGTCAGGTGATCGAAAGTCGCGAATGGGTGGTGGCGCAGTTGCAGGCTAAAGGCTTTGAAGTGCTGCCGTCGGCGGCCAACTTCATCTTCGCTCGCCACCCGCAGCATGACGCGGCGGGCCTGGCGGCCAAGCTGCGCGAGCAGGGCGTGATCGTGCGGCACTTCAAGCAGGAACGGATTGCGCAGTTCTTGCGGATCTCGATTGGCACGCCGGAGCAGAATCAGGCGTTGATTGATGGGCTTGGCGACCTTTAAAAGCAAAAGCCCCTCACCCTAGCCCTCTCCCAGAAGGAGAGGGGACTGAATGGGGAATATTGCAGAGGTTCACCGACTTGAACGATTTGTATTGAATCCATAATCAACTCGGTCTTTCAGGTCGATGTATCCCGCAAGACAACTCGGTCGGCTCCCTCTCCCTCTGGGAGAGGGCTGGGGTGAGGGTGTGCTTTTATTCGTGATGCGGCTCGCCCAAGAAAGTCAGCGAACTGAACAACCCACGACTGTCCACATCCACACTGTCCTTCACCGGCACTTCAACCTGCGCCGCAATCACATTCAACCCTTCGTTACGCACCAGCACCTGCGCACGCCCATCCTTGTCGGTCTCGGTGCTCAGGGTGTTTGGCGCGCTGCGATAGTCGCCATACAACTTCACCCCCGCCGCCGGTTTGCCATCGAGCAGCACCCGCACCGGTAACGATTTACCCGGCCCGACCGTCAGCGGATCGACCTCCGGCAGGATCAGCAGTTTGATCTGGTCAAGCTTCGGCAACTTCGCCCCCGGCTGATAGATCGCCAGACTGTACTTGAACGTCTGCGTGGCCTCGGTGGCGCCGGGCACTTTGCTGCGTCCTTCGTTGATCCACTTCTTGTCCGCCGTCTGCGACCACATGCCATTGTTCAGCGCCACGGCCATCACCGCCGGCGGCTTCAACGGTTTCAGCCGGGCATGATCGGCCAGGCGCTCGACGCTGACCGGGATCATTTTGCCGCTTGCGTCATAAGCCCAGGCACCGCTGATTTTCTGCGCCTTGAAGGCGTTGTCTTCAGCGCCGTGACCGTAGACCACTTCGATGTTGCCGCGTCGCTCCTCTGTCCACAGGCCGTGCGCCGACACCTGACCGGTGAACAGCGCAGCGATGAGCAGAAGGGATTTGCCGTAGTGCATGGTGACGTCCTTTTACAGGTTGAGTGTCAGGCTGACAGTGAAATTGCGTGGCTCGCCGGGGTTGACCCAGTAGTTGCTGTAGGAGCGCTCGTAATATTTCTCGTCGAAGATGTTGTTCAGGTTGAGGCCGAGCGTGACGTTGCCGCTGGCCTTGTAATGCGCGAGCAGGTCGACGGTCTGGTAGGCCGGCAATTCGAAGTCGCTGCCGGATTCGCCCGAGCGATCGCCGACGTAGGTGAACGCTGCACCGACGTCTGAACCGCGCAGTCGGCCATCCTGAAATTCATAAACACCCAGCAGACTGCCGCTGCGTTTAGCCACGCCGAGGATGCGGCTGCCGGTAGGAATGGTCGCGTCGCCCTTGGTCACCTCGGCGTCGATGTAGGCGAAGGCGCCGATGACCCGCACTGCGTCGGTCACCTGGCCGCTCACTTGCCAATCGAAACCCTGACTGCGCGCCTTGCCCATGGCGCGGCTGGTGTCGGTGCCCGGATCGAGGGCGAGAACGTTTTCCTTGTCGATGTGGAAGAAGGCGAGGGTGCTGCTCACGCGCTCATCGAACAGTTCGTTCTTGATCCCCACTTCGTAACCGACGCCTTCTTCCGGGTCGAAGGATTTGCCGGAGGCATCCAGGCCGTTGTTCGGTTTGAACGAGGTCGAGGCATTGGCGAACAGGCCGGTGTTCGGCGTGAGCTGATAGAGCAGGCCGGCGCGTTGAGTCAGTGCGTCGTGGCGCTGCTGGCTTTTGGCGTTGCGGCTGTGATCGTCGATGCGCTGATCGAAATGCTCGAAGCGCGCGCCGACCATGCCGCGCAGCTTGTCGGTGAAAATGATCTGGTCCTGCAGGTTCAGCGCATGACTTTCGACGTGTTCGAAGAAGTCGGTGCCCGAGCGTGCGCCGTTGGGTTTCGGCTGGCCGTAGACCGGCTTATAGATGTCGATGGCGTAGGGGCCGCCAGCAATGGTGGTGACGCGTTCGTCCTTGCGGTAATTCTCGTACTCGGTGCCGATCAGCAATTCATGCTGCCACGGCCCGAGGTCGAACAGACCGCGCAGTTCCAGTTGGGTGATGCTGTCGTGCCAACTCGTATCGCGTTCGCGCAAGCGGCGATTGACCGTGTGGCCGTCGGCGTTCAGCGGTCGTGCTTCGGAAGCGTCGCCCCAGAGCTTGCCTTCCTTGTAGTGGCTGGCCAGACGCAGCTTCCAGCTGTCGTTCAGATGGTGCTCAAGGGCGGCCTGGAGCAGGTTGTTATGGTTGTCGATGTTGCCGTCGTTGGGCTCGCCCAAGAACGTCGAACGGGACACGCCGCTCCACTTGTTGTTCGGCGCCACCACGCCACGATCGAACGTCGAGTTGTGACGGACGATTTCGCTTTCCACCAGCAGCGAGGTGTCCGGGTTCAACTGCCAACTGATCGAAGGCGCGACGAATACCCGCTGGCTGTCGACGTGGTCGCGAAAGCTGTTGTTGTCTTCTACGGCGAGGTTGACACGCGAGAGCACATTGCCCTGATCATCGAGGGGCGTGTTGACGTCCAGCGCGGTGCGATAGCGATCCCAACTGCCGGCGCTGGTTTGCACAGTGGTGAACGCTTCGGGCTGCGGCTTCTTGGTGACGATGTTCACCGTGCCGCCGGGATCACCCCGGCCGTACAGGCTGGCGGCCGGGCCCTTGAGCACTTCGATGCGCTCGATGTTGGCCGCATCTGGCGTGCTCGGGTAGCCGCGATTGGCGCTGAAACCGTCCTTGTAGAACTCGGACGTGGTGAAGCCGCGCACGCTGTATTCGTACAGGGTCAGGCCGCCGAAGTTGTTCTGCTTCGATACGCCGCCGGCAAAATCCAGCGCGCGTTCAACGCTGGTGCTGCCCAGATCCGAGAGCACACTGGCCGGAACGACGCTGATGGCTTGTGGGATATCGCGAATCGCCGTGTCGGTTTTGGTCGCACTGGCCGAGCGAGTCGCGCGATAACCGCTGACCGGGCCGGTGGGGGATTCATAGTCGGAAGTGACGCTGATGGCTTCCAGCTCAACGGGCTGCGGCTCATCGGCGAAGGCGGGATCGCAGAGCAAACCCAGAGTCAGGCCCAACAGCGAGGCCTTTTTGCGAGACGACATGTTATGTTGTTCCAATTGCTAGAATTGAAACAATATAACATGCCTGTTGAGAATGTCTGTTATTCGCGCCACTGGCGCGAAAACATTTTTACTCTTCTTTTTCTTTCACCGGTGCCGGCGGTGGACGCAGGCCGATTTCAGCCGTCAGCTTCAGTTCCTTGCCGTTGCGCATGACCTGAATCGTCACCTTGTCGGTCGGTTTGATCCGCGCCACCTGGTTCATCGAGCGGCGACCATCGCCGGCCGGCTCGCCATCGATGCTCAGAATCACATCGCCCAGTTGCAGACCGGCTTTCTGCGCCGGGCCGTCACGGAAGATTCCGGCGACGACAATCCCCGGGCGCCCGGACAAGCCAAACGACTCCGCCAGTTCCTGGGTCAGCGGTTGCACTTCAATGCCCAGCCAGCCACGAATCACCTGACCGTGCTCGATGATCGATTTCATCACTTCCATCGCCAGTTTCACCGGGATGGCAAAACCGATGCCCTGCGAGCCGCCGGACTTGGAAAAGATCGCCGTGTTGATACCGGTGAGGTTGCCGTTGGCGTCGACCAGCGCACCGCCGGAGTTGCCCGGGTTGATCGCCGCATCGGTCTGGATGAAGTCTTCGTAGTTGTTCAGCCCCAGCTGATTGCGGCCGGTGGCGCTGATGATGCCCATGGTCACGGTCTGGCCGACGCCGAACGGGTTGCCGATGGCCAGCGCAACGTCGCCGATGCGAATGCTGTCGGAGCGGCCGACGGTGATCGCCGGGAGGTTTTTCAGGTCGATTTTAAGGACAGCGAGGTCGGTTTCCGGATCGCTGCCGATCACGCGGGCCAGCGTCTCGCGACCATCCTTGAGCGCCACGACGATCTGGTCGGCGCCGCTGGTGACGTGGTTGTTGGTGAGGATGTAGCCTTCCGGGCTCATGATCACCCCGGAACCGAGGCTCGATTCCATGCGCTTCTGTTTCGGCGAATTGTCACCGAAGAAGCGGCGGAACTGCGGATCCTCGAACAAGGGATGCGCCGGTTTGTTGATGACCTTGGTGGTGTACAGGTTGACCACCGACGGCGCGGCGATGCTCACTGCATCCGCATAGGACACCGGCCCCTGCTGCACGATCGTGGTCTGAGGGGCCTGTTGCAGATTGACGTCGAGGCTCGGCAGCCCGACCCACTCGGGGTAACGCTGAATAATCAACAGAGCGATAAGCACACCGGCCAACAGCGGCCAGCCAAAAAAACGCAGCGCCTTGAGCATTAAGCACGTTCCTGGAAAGGTTGCAGGCGAGGTCAGACCGCCCATAATGTCGCGCATTATACGAGGCCGCGCGCGCCTCTGAACGGGATATTTAGGAGTCTTTCATGGCCGTTGCCCTCAGCACCCTCGTCGAAGAAGCCGACCGTTACCTGGGCAGTGCGAAAATTGCCGATTATTGCCCCAACGGATTACAGGTCGAAGGCCGCCCGCAAGTGATGCGCATCGTCACTGGCGTCACCGCCAGCCAGGCTTTATTGGACGCCGCCGTCGAAGCCGAGGCCGACCTGATCCTGGTCCACCACGGTTATTTCTGGAAAGGCGAAAACCCTTGCGTCACCGGCATGAAACAGCGCCGCTTGAAAACCCTGCTCAAGCACGACATCAGTCTGCTCGCCTATCACCTGCCGCTGGATCTGCACCCGGACGTCGGCAACAACGTGCAACTGGCGCGTCAACTCGACATCACTGTCGAAGGGCCGCTCGACCCGAGCAATCCGAAAGTCGTCGGGCTGGTCGGTTCGCTGAATGAGCCAATGACTGCGCGGGATTTCGCGCGCAAGGTGCAGGAAGTCATGGGCCGCGAGCCGCTGCTGATCGAAGGCAGCGGCATGATCCGCCGTGTCGGCTGGTGCACCGGCGGTGGCCAGGGTTATATCGATCAGGGCGTGGCGGCGGGGGTCGATCTGTTCATCAGTGGCGAGGCCTCCGAGCAGACTTTCCACAGCGCCCGGGAGAACGACATCAGCTTCATCGCCGCTGGCCACCACGCCACCGAACGCTACGGCGTGCAGGCGCTGGGTGAGTATCTGGCGAAGCGCTTTGCCCTTGAGCACATCTTCATCGACATCCCGAACCCGATCTGAGCTCACCGCAAACTCCTGTGGGAGCGAGCCTGCTTGCGAAGGCCTCAGACCTTCGATACAAAGGTGCCTGACAATCCGCTTTCGCGAGCAGGCTCGCTCCCACATTCGGCCCTGACGGGCCGAACTGGCAGGCATATTCATATACCCTTTCGATCTAGTTGGCGTCCTGATTAGAAGAGGTCGCTGTGCTAGGATTCCTCGCTCGAACACGGCCCGCTGGCCGTTCATAAGAAAGCTTTCGTGAGTAGCCATGGTCGACAAACTGACGCATCTGAAACAGCTGGAGGCGGAAAGCATCCACATCATCCGCGAGGTGGCCGCCGAGTTCGATAACCCGGTGATGCTGTACTCCATCGGTAAAGACTCCGCCGTGATGCTGCACCTGGCACGCAAGGCGTTCTTCCCGGGCAAACTGCCGTTTCCGGTGATGCACGTCGACACCCGCTGGAAATTCCAGGAAATGTACAAGTTCCGCGACAAGATGGTCGAAGACTTGGGCCTGGACCTGATCACCCACATCAACCCCGATGGCGTCGCGCAGAACATCAACCCGTTCACCCACGGCAGTGCCAAACACACCGACATCATGAAAACCGAAGGCCTGAAACAGGCACTCGACAAGCATGGTTTCGACGCAGCATTCGGTGGCGCCCGTCGCGATGAAGAGAAATCCCGCGCCAAAGAGCGCGTGTACTCGTTCCGTGACAGCAAGCACCGCTGGGACCCGAAAAACCAGCGTCCGGAGCTGTGGAACGTCTACAACGGCAAGGTCAACAAGGGCGAATCCATTCGTGTATTCCCGTTGTCGAACTGGACCGAGCTGGACATCTGGCAGTACATCTATCTCGAAGGCATTCCGATTGTGCCCCTGTACTTCGCCGCCGAACGCGAAGTGATCGAGAAGAACGGCACGCTGATCATGATCGACGACGAGCGCATCCTCGAGCACCTGTCCGATGAAGACAAAGCGCGCATCGTGAAAAAGAAAGTGCGGTTCCGCACCCTTGGCTGCTACCCGTTGACGGGCGCGGTGGAGTCCGAGGCCGAAAGCCTGACGGACATCATTCAGGAAATGCTCCTGACGCGAACTTCCGAGCGCCAGGGCCGGGTCATCGACCACGATGGCGCAGGCTCGATGGAAGACAAAAAACGTCAAGGTTACTTTTAAGCTTCGAGTTACAAGCGGCAAGCTGCAAGTTAAAGGCGGTATGAGTAGCTTTGCAGTTTGGCGCTTGCAGCCGGTTGCTGCGGGCCGGAATCGGATGACTCGTAATGGATTTCGAGAGACTGGTTGTATGGCAGCGAAGCAAATGTCTGGCGGTGAGGATTTTCAAAGAGTTTGCGCGGTGCGGGGATTTTGGATTCAAGGATCAGATCACCCGTTCTGCACTTTCAGTGCCTTCCAATATCGCTGAAGGCATGGAGCGTCGGAGTTGCAAAGAAAAGGTTCATTTTCTTTGGATTGCGAAAGCTTCTTGTGGAGAGCTGCGCACCCAGATCCTGATAGGCCGAGATATCGCTTACATCGCAGAACCACTGGCTGAAAATTGGATTATGGAGACCCGAGAGCTTTCTAGGATGCTGGTTGGGTTGATCAACAAAATTTCTGACTAGCTGTACGCCGACAAGCTTGCCGCTTGAAGCTTACAGCTCGGAGCTTGAATGCAATGAGCCACGCATCTGATTTGATCAGCGAGGACATCCTCGCCTACCTGGGCCAGCACGAACGTAAAGAGCTGCTGCGCTTTTTGACCTGCGGTAACGTCGACGACGGCAAGAGCACCCTGATCGGGCGCCTGCTGCACGACTCGAAAATGATCTACGAAGATCACCTCGAAGCGATCACCCGCGATTCGAAGAAGGTCGGCACCACCGGTGACGACATCGATCTGGCGTTGCTGGTCGACGGTCTGCAGGCCGAGCGTGAGCAGGGCATCACCATTGATGTCGCCTACCGCTATTTCTCCACCGCCAAGCGCAAATTCATCATCGCCGACACCCCCGGCCATGAGCAGTACACCCGCAACATGGCCACCGGTGCGTCCACCTGTGACCTGGCGATCATTCTGGTCGACGCCCGTTACGGCGTGCAGACCCAGACCCGTCGCCACAGCTTCATCGCTTCTTTGCTGGGTATCAAACACATCGTCGTCGCCATCAACAAGATGGACTTGAAGGACTTCGACGAAGGCGTGTTCGAATCGATCAAGGCTGACTACCTGAAGTTCGCCGAAGGCTTGAAGATGAAGCCGACCAGCATGCACTTCGTGCCGATGTCTGCCCTCAAGGGCGACAACGTGGTGAACAAGTCCGAGCGCTCGCCGTGGTACACCGGCCAGTCGCTGATGGAGATTCTGGAGACTGTGGAAGTCGCCGGCGATCGCAACTTCACCGATCTGCGTTTCCCGGTGCAGTACGTCAACCGTCCGAACCTGAACTTCCGTGGTTTCGCCGGCACCCTGGCCAGCGGCATTGTGCACAAGGGCGACGAAGTCGTGGTGCTGCCGTCGGGCAAGAGCAGCCGGGTGAAATCCATCGTCACCTTCGAAGGTGAACTGGAGCACGCCGGTCCAGGTCAGGCGGTAACCCTGACCATGGAAGACGAAATCGACATCTCCCGTGGCGACCTGTTGGTGCATGCCGACAACGTGCCACCGGTCACCGACAGCTTCGAAGCGATGCTGGTGTGGATGGCTGAAGAGCCGATGCTGCCGGGCAAGAAATACGACATCAAACGCGCCACCAGTTACGTGCCGGGCTCGATCGCCAGCATCGTCAACAAGGTCGACGTCAACACGTTGGAAGAAGGCCCGGCGAGCGCGTTGCAGCTCAACGAAATCGGCAAGGTGAAGATCGCGCTCGACGCGCCGATCGCCCTCGACGGTTACGAAAGCAACCGCACCACCGGCGCATTCATCGTCATCGATCGCCTGACCAACGGCACCGTTGGCGCCGGCATGATCGTCGCTCAGCCTGTAGCGCATGGCACTGCAACCCACCACGGCAAATTGGCCCATGTGGCGACTGAAGAACGCGCCCAGCGCTTCGGCCAGCAACCAGCCACCGTGCTGTTCAGCGGCCTGTCCGGTGCGGGCAAAAGCACCTTGGCGTATGCGGTCGAACGCAAGCTGTTCGACATGGGTCGCGCGGTGTTTGTACTGGATGGCCAGAACCTGCGTCATGACTTGAACAAAGGTCTGCCACAGGATCGCGCCGGGCGTACCGAGAACTGGCGTCGTGCCGCCCATGTGGCGCGTCAGTTCAACGAAGCGGGGCTGCTGACCCTGGCCGCGTTCGTCGCGCCGAGTGCCGAAGGTCGCGAGCAGGCCAAGGAACTGATCGGCAAGGATCGCTTGCTGACGGTCTATGTGCAGGCCTCGCCGACCGTGTGCGCCGAACGTGATCCACAAGGCCTGTACGCTGCTGGCGGCGATAACATTCCGGGCGAATCCTTCCCGTACGATGTGCCGCTCAATGCCGACTTGGTGATCGACACGCAGTCGCTGAGCCTGGAAGAAAGCGTCAAGCAAGTGCTGGAGCTGTTGCGTCAGCGTGGCGCGATTTAAGGTAGAAGCAGCGACAAGCTTCTAGCTGCAAGCGGCAAGAAAAAGCCCGCCGGTGAGTGATCATCGGCGGGTTTTTTATTTCAGAGCGCTGCAATTAAAACTGTGGGAGCGAGCCTGCTCGCGAAAGCTTTATCTCATTCAACATCTTTGTATGCTGATCCACCGCTTTCGCGAGCAGGCTCGCTCCCACAGGGGGTTATTGGCGACCTGGAAATTCGCGGTGCATCTGCTCCAGCAACGCATCCTTGTCCAGCCACAGCTGATTGATCCAGCCCTGAAACTGCAAACGGTACTCGCCGTCCTGGTCGTAGTTCTTGCCGATGAAGGCCGGCGGGATTTTGATTTCTTCAAAATGCACCACCACATCGCGCACATTGCCGCAGAGCAAATCCCAGAACCCCGGACGCCCGGCCGGGTAATGAATCGTCACGTTGACGATCGACTCCAGCTGTTCACCCATCGCATCCAGCACAAAGGCGATCCCACCGGCCTTGGGCTTGAGCAGGTACTTGAACGGTGACTGCTGCTGCGCATGCTTGCCTTCGGTGAAGCGTGTGCCTTCGACGAAGTTGAAAATCCCCACCGGGTTATGGCGGTATTTCGCGCAGGTCTTGCGCGTGGTTTCCAGGTCCTTGCCTTTTTTCTCCGGGTGTTTTTCCAGATACGCCTTGGAGTAGCGCTTCATGAACGGAAAGCCCAGCGCCCACCAGGCCAGCCCGATTACCGGAACCCAGATCAGCTCCTGCTTGAGGAAGAACTTCAGCGGCTGAATCTTGCGGTTGAGCACGTATTGCAGCACCAGAATATCCACCCAGCTCTGGTGGTTGCTGGTGATCAGGTACGAGTGCTGATAGTCGAGGCCTTGCAGACCGCTGAGGTGCCAGCGGGTGCGCCGTACCAGATTCATCCAGCCTTTGTTATTGCTGATCCACGCCTCGTGGGTGTGGCTCATCAGCCAACCGGCGATGCGCTGGGTAAAGGCAAACGGCAAAGCCTTGATCAGCGCCACGCAGAACAGGAACGAGCACAGCAGAATCGTATTGAGCGCCAACAGCAGCGAGGCGATCACGCCGCGCAACGGTGCAGGGAGAAAGTCCAGCATTTACACATCCATAGGTCGGTTGGCGGCTTGAATCGCGGTGAGCGCGATGGTGTAGACGATGTCATCGACTTGCGCGCCGCGCGGCAGGTCGTTCACCGGTTTGCGCAGGCCTTGCAGCATCGGCCCGAGGCTGACGCAATCGGCGCTGCGCTGCACGGCTCTGTGCGTGGTGTTGCCGGTGTTCAGATCGGGGAACACAAACACCGTGGCGCGCCCGGCGACCTGACTGTTCGGCGCCAGTTGCCGCGCCACGTCGGCGTTGGCGGCGGCGTCGTACTGCAACGGGCCGTCGATCAACAGCGAGTTTTGTTGCTCATGGGCGAGCAGGGTCGCCTCGCGGACTTTCTCGACTTCTTCACCGCGCGCCGATTCGCCGCTGGAATAGCTGATCATCGCCACCCGTGGAGTAATGCCGAATGCGGCCGCCGAGTCGGCGCTTTGCAGGGCGATCTCGGCCAGTTCCGCGGCGCTCGGGTGCGGGTTCATCACGCAGTCGCCGTAGACCAGCACTTCTTCCGGGAACAGCATGAAGAATACCGACGACACCAGCGTGCAGCCCGGTGCGGTCTTGATCAGTTGCAGGGCCGGGCGGATGGTGTTGGCGGTGGTGTTGATCACACCCGAAACCAAGCCGTCGACCTCGTCCAGCGCCAGCATCATGGTGCCGATCACCACGGTGTCTTCCAATTGTTGCTCGGCCATCGGTGCGTTGAGGCTTTTGCTCTTGCGCAGGGCGACCATCGGCTCGACGTAACGCTCGCGGATGTGGTCCGGGTCAAGGATTTCCAGACCCGGCGGCAGCACGATGCCTTGGGCGCGGGCGACCGCTTCGACGTCTTCGGGTTTGGCCAGCAATACGCAGCGGGCGATCCCGCGTTCCTGACAGATCGCCGCTGCTTGCACGGTGAACGGCTCGCTGCCTTCGGGCAACACGATGCGCTTGTTCGCCGCTTGCGCGCGCTGGATCAATTGGTAGCGGAACACCGCTGGCGACAGGCGCATCTCCCGAGGCGTGCCGCAGCGCTGGTGCAGCCAGTTGGCGTCGAGGTGGCTGGCGACGAAATCGGTGATGATCTCCGCGCGCTCGCGGTCATCGATCGGGATTTCCTTGTTCAGGCCATTGAGCAGATTGGCGGTGTCGTACGAGCCGGTGCTCACCGACAACACCGGCAAACCGGCCTGCAACGCGCCCCGGCACAGGTCCATGATGCGCGGGTCGGGCAGGGTGTCGCTGGTCAGCAGCAGGCCGGCCAGCGGCACACCGTTGATCGCCGCGAGGCTGACGGCGAGGATGATGTCGTCGCGATCGCCCGGGGTCACCACCAGCACGCCGGGCTTGAGCAGCTCGACGGTGTTGCGCATGGTTCGTGCGCAAATGATGATTTTGCTCATGCGCCGGGTTTCGTAGTCTCCCGCGTTGAGCACTTGCGCACCCATCAGGTCGGCGACGTCGCGGGTGCGCGGCGCATTGAGTTCCGGCTGAAACGGGATGCAGCCAAGCAAGCGGAAATCACCGCTGCGCAGCAACGGCGAATGCTCTTTCAGGCGTGTGGCGAAGGCGTCCATGCTCTCGTCGGTCTTGACCTTGTTGAGGATCACCCCGAGGACCTTCGGGTCCTTCGGGCCGCCGAATAATTGCGCTTGAAGCTCGACGCGGCCAGAAAGCTCGGCGAGCACTTCGTTTTCCGGCGCCGAGACCAGAATCACCTCGGCATCCAGGCTCTTGGCCAGATGCAGATTGACCCGCGCGGCGTAACTGGCGCTGCGGGTCGGCACCATGCCTTCGACCACCAGCACGTCTTTGCCGACCGCCGCTTGCTGATACAGGGCGATGATTTCTTCGAGCAGTTCGTCGAGCTGACCGTCGCCGAGCATGCGTTCGACGTGCGCCAGCCCCAACGGTTGTGGCGGTTTCAGGCCGTGGGTGCGCGCCACCAGTTCGGTGGATCGCTCAGGGCCGGTGTCGCCCGGGTGCGGCTGGGCGATCGGTTTGAAGAAGCCGACTTTGAGACCGGCGCGTTCAAGCGTGCGCACCAGCCCGAGGCTGATGGAGGTCAGACCCACGCCAAAATCGGTGGGGGCGATAAAAAAAGTTTGCATGGGAATTCTCTATGCAAGGGTGTCAGCCTATGTCTGGCCGACTACCGAAATTCAGTCGCCAAGGTTATCGCTAACCGAGCCTTGTGCACACCAACCGCAGGCAAAGGGTTGACCTGTTTTTTCAATACGTTGCGCCGGATCCAGGACCCAGGCGCGGGTTTGCCACGGCGGCTGGTGGCGCAGGTGCTGGGTGTGGCCACAGGAAAGCTCGACCACCCAATGGCCATCTTCGTCCTGATGGAAGCCGGTGATGGTCGAAACCCGTTTGTCCGGGTTGTGGTCGCTTTCACGCGATTGCTTCGCTAAACTTGGCCTTTCTATATTCTTATGCAAAAGGTCTCGCCCCATGCTGATCGCCGCCAATAAGGCTGTCTCCATCGACTATACCCTGACCAACGACGCTGGTGAGGTCATCGACAGCTCCGCCGGCGGCGCTCCGCTGGTTTACCTGCAAGGCGCAGGCAACATCATCCCGGGCCTGGAAAAAGCCCTTGAAGGCAAAGCTGTCGGCGACGAGCTGAAAGTAGCCGTTGAGCCGGAAGACGCTTACGGTGAATACGCCGCTGAACTGGTCAGCACCCTGAGCCGCAGCATGTTCGAAGGCGTTGACGAGCTGGAAGTCGGCATGCAGTTCCACGCTTCGGCGCCGGACGGCCAGATGCAGATCGTCACCATCCGTGATCTGGACGGCGACGACGTCACCGTTGATGGCAACCACCCTCTGGCCGGTCAGCGCCTGAACTTCGAAGTGAAGATCGTTGATATCCGTGACGCCAGCCAGGAAGAAATCGCTCATGGTCACGTCCATGGCGAAGGTGGCCATCACCACTGATTTTCTGCGCTAAGCTTCGAGTACTGGAGAGGCGCCTGTGGGCGCCTTTTTAGTCCGCGGCTGTCCTTGGTGGCCTCGCCAAGTGGCTGTTTCGAGTAGAACACGAGAATCCTGGAGTTCGGCATGAGTGCTTTTCACGACCTTAAGTTGACAGCCCTGGATGGTCAGGAGCTACCGCTGGCGCCGTTCAAGGGACAAGTCGTGCTGGTGGTCAACGTGGCCTCCAAATGCGGCTTGACCCCTCAGTACGCGGCACTGGAAAACCTCTACCAGCAATACAAAGATAAAGGCTTTGCTGTGCTGGGCCTGCCGTGCAACCAGTTTGCCGGTCAGGAGCCAGGCTCGGAGAAAGAAATCCAGGAGTTCTGCAGCCTCAACTATGGCGTGACCTTTCCGTTGTCGAGCAAGCTCGAAGTCAACGGCCACGAGCGGCATCAGTTGTATCGCCTGCTGGCGGGCGAGGGCGCCGAATTTCCCGGTGACATCACCTGGAACTTCGAAAAGTTTCTGCTCGGCAAGGATGGCCGGGTGCTGGCGCGGTTCTCCCCGCGCACCGCGCCGGATGATCCGACAGTGATTGCCGCGATCGAAAAAGCCTTAGCCTGAATCAGAAAATCGCAGCATTGAGCTGCGATTTTTTTGCCTGCCTTTTGACCCTTAATCATTTAGATCAATAGTGCTGTCACGCGAAGAACGTGGCGGATATTATCGCCGTCATATCGATCAATGTCCGTCGCCAACGTTTTCGTGGAGCCTCTCGATGCCCGTTCAAGCCCTGTTCAAACCGTTCCACCTCGGTGCCCTCGAACTGCCGACCCGCGTGGTCATGGCGCCAATGACCCGCTCGTTCTCCCCGGGCGGCGTGCCTAATTCCAAAGTCATCGAGTACTACCGTCGCCGTGCGGCCGCTGGGGTTGGCTTGATCATCACCGAAGGCACCACGGTCGGCCATATCGCTGCCAACGGTTATCCGAATGTGCCGCAATTTTTCGGTGACGCGCCGCTGGCCGGCTGGAAAAAAGTTGTCGACGCCGTGCACGCCGAGGGCGGCAAGATCGTCCCGCAACTGTGGCATGTCGGCAGCGTACGTCGCCTCGGCACCGAGCCGGACGCCAGCGTGCCGGGCTACGGTCCGTCGGAGAAACTCAAGGACGGCCAGGTCGTGGTTCACGGCATGACCAAGCAGGACATCCAGGACGTGATTGCCGCGTTCGCCCAAGCTGCCAAAGACGCGCAAGGCATCGGCATGGACGGCGTGGAAATCCACGGTGCCCATGGCTATCTGGTGGACCAGTTCTTCTGGGAAGGCAGCAATCAGCGCACCGACGAATACGGTGGCAGCCTGGCCAACCGTTCGCGTTTTGCCATCGAATTGATTCAAGCAGTGCGCGCAGCCGTCGGTGAGGGTTTCCCGATCATCTTCCGCTTCTCGCAATGGAAGCAGCAGGATTACACCGCGCGTCTGGTGCAAACTCCCGAAGCGCTGGGCGAATTTCTCAAGCCGCTGTCCGACGCTGGCGTGGACATTTTCCACTGCTCGACCCGACGCTTCTGGGAGCCGGAGTTCGACGGTTCGGATCTGAACCTTGCTGGCTGGACCCGCAAGCTGACCGGCAAACCGACCATCACCGTGGGCAGCGTCGGCCTGGACGGCGAGTTCCTGCAGTTCATGGTCAACACCGACAAGGTCGCGCAACCGGCCAGCCTGGAAAACCTGCTGGAGCGTCTGAACAAAGAAGAGTTCGACCTGGTAGCGGTGGGCCGCGCGCTGCTGGTCGATCCGGACTGGGCGCAGAAAGTCCGTGAAGGGCGTGAGCAGGACATTCTGCCGTTCAGTCGTGAGGCGTTGATGACCCTGGTCTAAGCGGCGCCAGTTCGAACCATTCGCGAGCAGGCTCGCTCCCACCTTCGACCGCATTCCATCTGAAAGAATGCAGTACCCATGTGGGAGCGAGCCTGCTCACGAAAGCTGTTTCTCTGTCGACGAAAATCTAAGGTTGTGTCTGCGCCCCAGGCACCCCCAGCTCCCCCGCACAAGCCCCCCGCAAATACCCCTCGAACTGCTCGATAATCGCCGCCCAGCCCTGGCGACTGCCATGCTGCCGTGCATTCAGCCGCACACAGCGCAACCGCTCATCCTCCTCCAGCAACCACGCCGCCGCCTCGCAAAATGCCTGCTCATCGCCGGGCATGGCTGACACGCCGTTGTAGCCGTGGCGAATATGCTGCGCCGCCGCTGCCTGATCATAGGCAACAACGCCGAGCCCCGAAGCCAGGGCTTCCAGCACCACATTGCCGAAAGTTTCGGTCAGGCTGGGAAATACGAACAGATCTCCTGAGGCGTAGTGCGCCGCCAGGGCTTCGCCCCGCTGCGCGCCGCAGAAGATCGCCTCCGGCAGTTCTTTTTCCAGCGCCGAACGCTGCGGGCCATCTCCGACCACGATCAGCTTCAGATGGCGCTGTGGATAAGTTTCGCGCAGACCTTCAAAGCAGCGTTTGAGCAGGCCCAGATTTTTCTCCGGGGCGAGCCTTCCTACGTGGATGACCGCGATATCTTTATCAGAGAGTCCCCATTGCTCACGCAACGCGCTCTGACGTTTGCTCGGATGAAACAACTGGCTGTCCACGCCCCGCGACAACAACGCCAGCCGTTCGAAATGCCGACGCTCCAGTTCCAGGCGCTGACTGGCGCTCGGCACCAAAGTCATTGCCGAACGATTGTGAAACCAGCGCAGGTAATGAGTGAGCATCCGCGTCAGCAGGCCGAGGCCGTACTGGCTGGTGTATTGCTGGAAGTTGGTGTGAAAACCGCTCACCACCGCAATCCCCAGGCGCCGTGCCGCGCGCAGTGCCGACAATCCGAGCGGGCCTTCCGTGGCGATGTACAGCACATCCGGCCGCTGGCGTTTCCAGCGGCGCAGCAGTTTATGCATCGACGACTGGCCCCATTGCAGTCCCGGATAGCCCGGTAGTGGCCAGCCGCGACACAGCAACAGTGCATCGTCTTCGCTGCGTTGCGGATCGGTGGCCTGGCGCGGGCGTACAAGCTCCACCTGGTGCCCACGTGCGCGCAAACCCTCGCACAAGCGGCCAAGGGTATTGGCCACGCCGTTGATTTCCGGTGGGAAGGTTTCGCTGATGAGGGTTATATGTAGAGCTGTCGTCATGACCTCAGTGTCGGCTGAGGCCATGTCGAGCTTGTTACGGTCGGATGATGGATTTGTGACGCGGTCAGTGCTGGATCACCAGATTTTCGGCGCCACGTTCACGCACCCAAAACAACGTCGCCCCGGCTACCGCCGCCGGCATCATCAGGATGTTGACCACCGGAATCAGCAACACCAGATAGACGATCCCGCCAAAACTCATGCTCTGCCAGCGCTTCTGCCGCAGCCAGGCCAGCATCTCGTTCCAGCCCAGTTTGTGGTTGTCCGCCGGATAGTCGATGTACTGGATGGCCATCATCCACACGCCGAATAGCAGCCATAACGGCGCGGCGACGATATTCACCACTGGGATGAACGACAGGATGAACAGGCCGAGGGCGCGCGGCAGGAAGTAGCCGAGCTTGCGCATTTCCCGGGAAAGGGTGCGCGGGATCATCGCGATCAGTTCGCCCCAACTGAACGCCGGGAAATCATCAGTGCCGCGCACCACCACTTCGACTTTTTCCGCAAGGAAGCCGTTGAACGGTGCGGCAATGATGTTGGCGAGCATGGTGAAGGTGAAAAACACCATCAAGGCCACCAGGACCACGAACAATGGCCAGAGGATATAGCTGAGGAAACTCAGCCATTCAGGCAACGACGGCATCAGCGTGTCGACCCACAGGCTGAACTGGTGGCCGGCCAGATAGATCAATCCGACGAACAGCACCAGGTTGATCGCCAGCGGCAACAACACGAACAGGCGCAGGCCAGGGCTCAGGACCAGTTTGAGGCCTTCGCGCAGGTACTGCGGGCCGGACAGAACAGGGGCGGGCATAAGGTGCTCCGAAGCAAGGGAAAACGCGCCGACGTTACCGGCTTTGCCAGAGCGGCGAAAGCGCGGCAGGGCAATCGACATTCACTGTAACAAAGAGGTCTATCTCGTCAGCGTCTCGGCATAGAGACCACCTATGAGCTGGATTGTTAAACCGTATTTCCTTAATCTTGCCCCCCTCGATACGCTGCACCCAACTTTTTACAGGACTGTCGAGTTCAAGCCTTCCCCAAGGTGTCCACGGTCCTTTTTTATTCCGCCGGCCGTCCGGCGTCCGCGCCAGATTTTTCATGGCCGGCCAACAGGAGCAGATTCATGTCTGAAGTCCGTCATTCGCGAGTGATCATTCTCGGTTCCGGCCCCGCCGGCTACAGCGCTGCGGTCTACGCGGCCCGCGCCAACCTCAAGCCACTGCTGATCACCGGCATGCAGGCCGGCGGTCAACTGACTACCACCACCGAAGTCGACAACTGGCCGGGTGATGTTCATGGTCTGACCGGCCCGGTGCTGATGGAGCGCATGCGCGAGCATGCGGAGCGTTTCGAGACCGAGATCGTTTTCGATCACATCAACGCCGTGGACTTCGCTGCCAAGCCGTACACTCTGACCGGCGACAGCGCGGTTTACACCTGTGATGCTCTGATCATCGCCACCGGTGCCAGCGCCCGCTACCTGGGTCTGCCGTCGGAAGAAGCGTTCATGGGCAAAGGCGTGTCGGCCTGCGCGACCTGCGACGGTTTCTTCTATCGCAACAAGCCGGTCGCTGTGGTTGGCGGTGGCAACACCGCTGTCGAAGAAGCGCTGTACTTGGCCAACATCGCCAGCACCGTGACTCTGATCCACCGTCGCGAAACCTTCCGCGCCGAGAAGATCCTGATCGACAAGCTCAACGCCCGTGTGGCTGAAGGCAAGATCATCCTCAAGTTGAACGCCAACCTGGACGAAGTCCTCGGCGACAACATGGGCGTCACCGGTGCGCGTCTGCGCAACAACGATGGCAGCTTCGACGAAATCAAAGTCGACGGCGTGTTCATCGCCATCGGCCACACCCCGAACACTTCGCTGTTCGAAGGCCAGCTGACGCTGAAAGACGGTTACCTGGTTGTGCAGGGCGGCCGCGAAGGCAATGCGACGGCCACCAGCGTCGAAGGCATCTTCGCTGCCGGTGACGTGGCTGACCACGTTTACCGTCAGGCCATCACCTCGGCCGGCGCCGGTTGCATGGCGGCACTGGACACCGAGCGCTACCTGGACGGCCTGCAGAACGCCACGTTCTAAGACCGCAGGGCACAAAAAAACCGGCCAGAGATTGGCCGGTTTTTTTGTGCACGCTCTTCCTGCTCCAACGCAATTCGATCGTTCCCACGCTCTGCGTGGGAATGCAGCCCGAGACGCTCTGCGTCCCAAAGCGGACGCAGAGCGTCCAATGAGGCATTCCCACGCGGAGCGTGGGAACGATCCGAATCCCGTTGTTAGCGACGGGTCAGGGGTTGTGCGGTGAATTCAACCCCGGCCAGGCCGTGCTTGATCAACGCGCGGATATTGCTGTGATCGCTGCCCTCAGGCGTCGCCAGCACCGAACGGTAATGCTCGCCGAACGCCAGCAGCGCTTCTTCATCACTCAGACCCTCAAGCAATGCCAGGCCCAGTGTCTTGCACGAACCTTCGTTCTGCCCGGCAGCGTTTTCCACGCCGCCGTTGTTGAATGCTTGCGGCTGGTAGTGGTAACCGGCGGCGATGAACGCCAGAGTGTCGGCGAAAGCATGCTCGCCACTCTTGAGGCTGGCGCGCAGGGTGTTCAGATCAGTCATTGGGTTTTCCTTTGGCAAACGCCGCTTGCTGTTCGGCGCTGGCTTCTTGCTGGTATTGGGCTTTCCACTCGGCGTAAGGCATGCCGTACACCACTTCGCGGGCGTCATCGAGGCTGACCTCGATCTGGCGTTGATCGGCTTCGGCCTTGTACCACTTCGACAGGCAGTTGCGGCAGAACCCGGCAAGGTTCATCAGGTCGATGTTCTGCACGTCCTTGCGGCTGTCGAGGTGGGCGACCAGTCGGCGAAAGGCGGCGGCTTCGAGTTCAAGGCGTTGTTGATCAGTCATGGGGGGTCTCTTCGAGACAGCTTCAAGCGGCAAGCTGCAAGCTGCAAGATGGATCGGGGTCGGCTGTTAGCTTACCGTTTGAAGCTTGAAGCTTGAAGCTTGAAGCTTGAAGCTTGAAGCTCAGCGGCTTGCCGCGAGCGTAATCGATACCGACTCGGCGAAGCGCAGGGCGTGCGGTTTGTCGACTTCGACTTCGGCGTACAGCACCGATGCATTGGTCATCACCAGGTCGAGCAATTCCTGGGTCAGGCGTTCGAGCAGGGCGAAGCGGTTACCTTCGACGTGGGCGATGATCGCTTTGGTGATGGTGCGGTAATTCAGCGCGTGGTCGATGTCGTTGTCACGCACCGCCTCCTGCGCTGCGTACAGGATGGTCAGGTTGATCAGCACATCCTGCTTGTTGAGGATTTCGTCCTCGTTGATGCCGATAAAAGTGCGCAGGCGCAGATCCTTGACCCGGATGCGCGCCATCCCCGGTTGAAGTTGTGGCATTGATTTGCTCCGTCCAGTCTATTGCAGGCGTTCTGGTGGATCTTACTCGACTCGCGGCCGAAGCGGGACGGCCTATTTGACGTGCCGTCCACCGTTGACGGTGAGGGTCGTGCCGGTGACATAGGGATTGTCGAGCAGATAGCGCAGGCTCTGATAGATCACCTCGCTGCCGGGCTCGATACCCAGCGCGGACTTGGCCAGCGCCTTGGTGCGGTACGCCGCGTCATCGTCGGGGTTGAACAATAACAGCGCCGGGGCGATGCCGTTGACCTTGATGGCCGGCGCAAAGCGCGCGGCAAACGACAGGGTCAGACTGTCGAGCCCGGCCTTACTGGCGCAATAACCGATGTGCTTGCTGCTGCCTTTGCGGGTGACGTCGTCGCTGATGTGGATGATGTCGGCAGGTGTCGAGCGCTGCAGCAACTCGGCGCAGTGCAGGTTGATCAGGTAAGGCGCGAGCATGTGAATGTTGAACATGCGATTGAAGGCTTGTGCTTCGCTGCCCTGGGTTTCCGCCAGCCATTCGGAGGCGTTGTGCACGACGGCGCGCAAGCTGTCGGTGTGGGCTTTCAGCGCGTCGATGAAGGCAAGAATCCCGGCCTCGCTGGAAAAGTCCGCGAACAGCGCTGTCGCGCCAAGATCGCGAAGGGCCTGCACGCCCGGTCGCTCGGTGCGGTAAGTGAAAATCAGCGGGTGGCCGTCCTCGATCAAGCGCTGCGCGCAGTGCAAACCGACACGCTGGCCGGCGCCGGTGATGAGGATCGGGGCTGCGGAATCTGGCATGGGCGGCTCGCATCGCGGTTGAAGCGAAAACTATAACAGGCTCGCCGCCCGCTGCAGATCAGCGATTTTGCGCCGACGGTGTGGCCGCCAGTGGCCGGGTCGGCGTGCTGTTCAGCCAGTTCGCCAGCAGACGCGTCGACAACGGGATGAAGAAATACACCATCAGCGGCGTCAGGCACGCCGTGCCGATCAAGATGCGCGGCAACAGGCTCAACTCAGCCAGCAGCGGGCCGAGGATAAAGTTGAAGATCAGCGACACCGGGAAAAACGCCAGCCAGATCGCCACGGCCTGTTTCCAGCGCGGTGGGCGTTGCCCGGCAGCACCAAACCAGCCTTCAATGCCGCTGACCCGGTGCTCTTTAGGATGTTCGAACAAATCGCTGCCGCGGTTAAGCCAGGCGGTACGCGACGCCGAATATTCCCAAGCATGCAGCGTCTGCTCATCGACAAAGCGAAAGATGATCTGGAATTCGTTGTCACCGGGCGGTGGCGCAAGGACACCGGAGCCCAGGTAGCCGGGGAAGTCGGTTGCCAGTTGTTCGCCTTCGCGAAGCCAGGCGATAAGATCGTGATAACGGCCATCAGCGACGCGACGCGCTACCATGAGCGTGACGGGGGAAGTAGACATTTTGTATCTCCGTATTTCGAGTGCGTCGTTCCGGGTAGGAACTTCGCCTGACGCAGGCCGGGGTAGAGGCCTGCGCTTTACAACAAGCAAGGATTATTCCTGATTTTGTCGATTAAACCAGCCATATTCGTCGCAGATCACTACTTGAAGGTTTCCAGTCCATCATGTTTAAAATGGGATCCAATGAACCGACATGGAAGTTGACCGCCAGATGCCTGTAATCACGGACACTCGCCCGGTTTCAACAGCACCCGGCACGCTCGAGCGCGAAGAGCTGTTTCCCATCCGCGAAGTGGCGCGCCTGACCGGCGTCAATCCGGTGACCCTGCGGGCCTGGGAGCGTCGCTACGGATTGATCCAGCCGACCCGCACCGAAAGCGGGCATCGTCTGTATTCAATGAACGATATCGAGCGTGTTCGCAGCATCGTCGACTGGATCGATCGCGGCGTGGCCGTGAGCAAGGTCGGCAAGATTCTGGCGAAAACAGAGCCTTTGAAGGTATTGGCCAACTTCATCCCCGATGACCATGTGCAGGCCGATTACAGGCAATGGCAGGAGCAGGTTCAGCAGGCCGTCAGTGCGTTCGACGATCAGCAGCTGGATCGCGTCTACGGGCAGATTTTCTCGTCGTACACGCTGCCGGTGGTGTTCGAAGCCATCATCATGCCGTTGTGGCGGCAATTGCTGCAGCGCCAGGACGCTTTCGGGCAAACCAGCGAATGGTTGTTTCTCGACGGATTTCTCAGGGCGCGCGTGCTGCAGCGCATCGTCATGCTGCGGGGGGCTCAACCGCGCCGGGTGGTCGTCAGTGCGCTTGCGGGGCAATGCAGAGAGCTTGAGTTGCTGGTAGCGGCGCTGTTTCTCAGCGGCAACGATTCTGGCGTGCGGGTGCTCACCACGGGCCAGCCTTTCGATGAATTGACGCTGGTCTGCGAAAAGGTCAAGCCTGACGCACTTGTGCTGTTTTCCAATCATGTCCCCGGTCCGGAGCTGCCCCGGCGCCTGAATCGTCTGGCACTGAGCCTGGATTGCCAATTGATGCTGGCTGGCGATGCCTCGGAACTGGCCGAAGACAGCCTGGCCGGTTCATCGGTGGCATGCCTGGGGAATGAGGGCGCGACAATGCGTCAACGCATGAAGCAGTTCATGGCGGGCAAACTGGATACCTGAAACTCAGGCGTGCAGGGCGGGGTGGGTCAAACGATGCTGTTGCAGAATGAACTGGCGCAAGCGCTCGGTTTCGTCGGCATCGGTCTGGCTCAGTTCGTAGGCGAAGAAACCTTGCTCGGTTTCACGCTCGAAATGGCCGCGCAACGAGATGCGCTCATAACCGGAAGGGCTGAACCACAGGGCGAAATGTTTCGGTGGTTTGGTCTTGTTGCGCACTTCCAGCAACACACCTTTGTGCGACACCTCGTGCACCCACAGCGTGCCGGGCTGGCCTTTGGCGTTTTCCAATGCCACCGGCTCTTCCAATACCAGGCGCCACGGCCGCACCATCGGGCCGTCTTCATAGATGCTCGGCACGCCGAGACGCAGATGCAGTGCGTGGAATTCGTCTTCCACCAGATGCAGCGGGAAGGTCATCTGCTGATTTTCGAAGTTGGCCTGGATCGTCACCTGCTCGTGAGCAGCCAGACGTGTCAGCAGGTCACGGATCTGCGAACCACCATTAACCAGCAGACTCGACGTTGCATCCCGCACGTTAAGTTGCGGGTTGTGCTGCATGGTCTGGATGAAATCCAGCTCGTCCTGGGTGAGGAGGGCGTCGCGCTGCATGGCTAACTCGAAGTGAATAGTTACAAAGTCATTGGTGATTGTAGTTAATGACCATCAGTTCGCGGTTTTGTTTGCGCCGTTCGTCGCTTTCAACGCCGCTAGCTCGCTTTGCAGCGCCGCCACTTGTGCTTCCAGCTGTGCAACCCGCTGCTGCGCCTTGACCTGAACCGTCACATCTTTTTGCACACCGATGAAATAAGTCTGCCCGTCATCGGCATTTTTTATCGTCGACAATGACAATTCGTTCCAGAACGGCGTGCCATCCTTGCGATAGTTGCGCAGGATTTCCCGGCAGGAACCGCCTTCACGCAATGTCTCGCGAATCAGCTGCAGACTTGGTTGATCACGGTCTCCCGCCTGCAAAAAGCGACAGTCCTGGTAGAGGATTTCCTCACTGCTATAACCGGTCATGCGCTCGAAGGCAGGGTTTACGTAAATAAGGATGTTGTCCTGCTCGCCTTCCTTTTCAGCGACCACGATTCCGTCATTCGACGCATTAATCACCATTTGCAGCAGGCTGGCGTTGATCATCCGAGAATCCCTTCCGTTATGTCAGTGGCAGGCATTCTAGAAGAAAGCCGCGGACTGTCTATAGGCCAGCAGCTTCCATTGAGAGCCAATCGCAACTTCGCGGCGTGGGCTGTTACTATCGCGGCTCTTTTTTTCAGTTCCAGGATCAGATTGATGAAAGTCGCCATCCTCTCAGGTTCAGTCTACGGCACCGCCGAAGAAGTCGCCCGCCACGCCCAGGACCTGCTGAAAGCCGCCGGCTTTGAAACCTTCTACAACTCGCGCGCTGCGTTGGCCGATATTCAGGCGTTCGGTCCCGAGGCCCTTCTGGCTGTGACCTCGACCACTGGCATGGGCGAGCTGCCGGACAACCTGCAACCGTTGTATTCGACCCTGCGCGATCAGTTGCCTGCTTCGTTGCGCGGCCTGCCCGGCGCGGTGATCGCCCTCGGTGATGCCAGCTATGGCGACACCTTCTGCGGCGGTGGCGAGCAGATGCGCGAACTGTTTGCCGAACTGGGGGTAAACGAGGTTCAGGAAATGCTGCGCATCGACGCCAGCGAAAGTGTCACGCCGGAAACCGATGCCGAGCCGTGGCTGGCGCAATTGATTGAAGCGCTCAAGGGCTGAGTGCGGACACTAACCGCTGCCTCTTTTAAGCGTTGTTGCATTGCAACGGATCCAGGCTGTTTGCCCGGCTGACTCGTTCAGTCATCAAGCTGGCTGCCAATGCAACTACGCGATGCCCTGCGCCTGACTAGACTGCTGACACGAGCAGAACAAGAAGAACGCAGAGGTGCATACAGTGAGCGTAGCCCCCGTCCAATCGTCGTCGAATGTCAAAGATCAGGTAAGCGCTGCCGAGTGGCAGACCCGTGTCGATCTTGCCGCCTGTTATCGCTTGGTCGCGCTGCACGGCTGGGACGATCTGATCTTCACGCATATCTCGGCCAAGGTGCCCGGCACCGAAGATTTCCTGATCAATCCGTTTGGCCTGATGTTCCACGAGATCACTGCTTCGAGCCTGGTGAAAGTCGATCAGGCCGGCAACAAACTCATGGACAGCCCGTACGAAATCAACCCCGCCGGTTACACCATTCACAGCGCCGTCCACGAAGTGCGCCACGATGTGGTTTGCGTGCTGCATACGCACACTGCGTCAGGCGTTGCAGTGTCGGCGCAAAGGCAGGGGGTGCTGCCGATCAGTCAACAGTCACTGTTTGTGTTGTCGAGCCTGGCCTATCACGCCTACGAGGGCGTGGCCCTGAATCATGAAGAAAAGGCGCGCCTACAAGCCGACCTCGGCGACAACAATTTCCTCATGCTGCACAACCACGGTCTGCTGACTTGCGGCGGCACTATTGCCGATACGTTTCTGATGATGTTCACCTTCCAGCGAGCCTGCGACATTCAGGTCATGGCGCAGACGGGAGGGGCCGAACTGATCGCTATCGAACCGCAGATTCTCGCCGGCGCAAAGGCAATGATTGCCGGCGTCACCAAGAGCGCTCAAGGCATGGGCGGGGCGCTGGCGTGGCCGGCGCTGTTGCGCAAACTCGATCTTCAAGACCCGGGGTATAAATTCTAATGCCGCTCGCCGAGATTCCTCTGAGTGTCTGGCGCAAGCGCAGCCGGACATTCGTTTTTCATGGCCAGTCGATCCGCTACTGGACAGTCGGGCAGGGTGAACCGTTGCTGTTGATTCACGGTTTCCCCACTGCCAGTTGGGATTGGCATTACCTGTGGCAGCCACTGGCGCAGCGTTATCAGGTGATCGCCTGCGACATGCTCGGTTTCGGCGATTCGGCAAAACCGCGCAATCACACCTATAGCCTGCTGGAACAGGCCGATCTGCAACAGGCACTGCTCGCCCATCTGCAGGTTGAACAAGCCGTGCACATCCTCGCTCACGACTACGGCGACAGCGTCGCTCAGGAACTGCTCGCGCGGCATTACGAAAAACGCATCGAAGTGGCCAGTTGCGTATTCCTTAATGGCGGTCTGTTTCCGGAAACCCATCGTCCGCTGCTGATGCAGAAACTGCTGCTCAGCCCGATTGGCTGGCTGCTCGGCCGCGCCTTCAGCCGTGAGGCGCTGGTCAAAGGTTTCCGGCAGATCTTCGGCGCGCAGACCCAGCCCACTGAAAGCGAGCTGGATGACTACTGGAGTCTGGTCGACAGCAACCATGGCCCGCGCATCCTGCATAAATTGATCACTTACATCCCCGAGCGCCGGGTGCAACGTGAGCGCTGGGTGACGGCCATGCAGCAGGGTGACATTCCCTTGCGGGTGATCGATGGCGCATTTGACCCGATCTCCGGCGTGCACATGGTCGAGCGTTATCGCGAATTGATCCCTGATGCAGACACCGTGCTCTTACCCGGCATCGGCCACTATCCGCAAACCGAGGTGCCGGCGCTGGTGCTCAAGCACTATCTGGCGTTTCGCGATCGTCTGGTATTGCCTCCGCGCAAAGTGGCTTACTCCTGATTCTCGCCAAGAGCACAGGCTCTCGGCGACCGGACACTCGATCATCCCTCAGCCTTATCGCGCACCATTCAGCCGCAGCCGTGTTCGTTGTGACCCAAAGCGCCGTGCCTGACACTCGGGGCAATATCCCTTGGCCTGCTGGAGTTGTTGCGATGAATGAGCCTGTGCGTTTCGAAGATAAAGTCGTGATTGTCACCGGCGCCGGTGGCGGCCTCGGGCGTGCCCATGCGCTGCTGTTCGCCAGACAGGGCGCCAAAGTGCTGGTCAACGATCTCGGTGGCTCGACGCAGGGCGAGGGCGCCAATGCTTCGGCTGCCGACCGCGTAGTGGCGGAAATCCGTGAGGCCGGCGGTATTGCCGAAGCCAACCACGACTCGGTGACTGACGGCGACAAACTGGTACACAACGCCCTCGATGCCTTCGGCCGCGTCGACGTCGTGGTGAACAACGCCGGGATCCTGCGCGACAAGTCATTTCACAAGATGGACGACGCCGATTGGGATCTGGTCTATCGCGTCCATGTTGAAGGCGCCTACAAAGTTACCCGTGCTGCCTGGCCGCATTTGCGCGAGCAAAACTACGGTCGCGTGATTTTCACTGCGTCGACTTCTGGCATTTACGGCAATTTCGGTCAGTCCAACTACGGCATGGCCAAACTCGGGCTTTACGGGTTGACCCGAACGCTGGCGATCGAAGGGCGCAAGAACAACATTCTGGTCAACGCCATCGCCCCGACCGGCGGCACGCGCATGACCGAGGGCCTGATCCCGCCGCAAGTATTCGAGCAATTGAAGCCGGAACTGGTCAGCCCGCTGGTGGTGTATCTGGCCAGCGAGCAATGTCAGGAAACGTCCGGCCTGTTCGAAGTCGGCGGCGGCTGGATGGGCAAGGTGCGCTGGGAACGCAGCCTCGGTGCCGGCTTCGATCCGCGCGAGGGGTTCTCGCCGGAAGACGTCGCGGCGCACTGGCAGCAGATTTGTGATTTCGAAGGGGCGGCGCACCCGAAGGACAATATTGAAGCGTTGAAGGAAATGATGGCGAATTTGCAGAAGTATTCGATTTGAAGTTAACGGAGCCACCAACCCTCGCGGCGGGTGGCTCCAGTTTTCAAATGTATCTTTTTTCTGTCATGAACTTGGGCGGCTTCCAGTTAGGTCCTTTGATAGCTAGGCCCTTTTCTCCCTCCAGTAAAATCCCGGCAGCGAAGAGCCGAGCGTACGATGCTTCCAGGGTCCCATACTCGTCGATCAGGTCTCGATTGTGGCGTCTGATCATCATGTCCAGATGTGGCGTTGCCTGAAGTAACGCGAACACCGTAACTATGTCATCCAGAGGTTCATTTTTAACGATCATCTCAACGGTGCTCATTGCCACATCTCCTTCAGCAATTTCTGGTAATCACGTTCTTCCTGCTCCGTTGCAGCAGCCAGTGCTTCGGGCGTGTAGAGAAGTGCGGGATCGTCTTTCAACTGGAAATCTTCCAACGTTGCCGTATGCACGTTATTCCAGATCGGTGACCCGATCTCTGGCATCTCGGTATCACCAAAGCCTAAAGCTCTGAATCTTTCGAACTCCCTTATCTCGTGAGTGTAGAAACGTTTGTCAGTGTCGGAAGCTTCGAGTTCTCCACGAGCGATTCGCTCCAGGCGATCAAGCATTACGTCATTGGCAGCTGATTGCGGAAACTTTGAAATGTGTAACTTCACGATGTCCGTTCCTTCCGATGAAACAGCGGCTGTTGCCCACTGCAAATCTGATATTTCATCTCCAATCTCGTCAGGGTTGAAACTACGCCCGCTGTGCTTCCCCTCTTCGGTCGCCCCTTCATAAGGATTACTGAACACCACATAAAGCGGCTCAATCCCCGAATCAGCCGGAAACACGATGATGAATCGATCCCAGCCTTCAATCAGGATCGGGTTCAGATCCAGCCGCCCTTCAACCGCAACAACGGAAGCGCCGGAATAGGCGGGCGAACCGGTATCCACTATTGGCAAAGCGGTCGATTGGTCGCTCGGCGAGATTGCCGGCGTCCAGGTCAGGAAGTCGGTAGGCGAGTCCGATAGTGCGACCTCGTATACGTCGTTGAGCAAATCGTATGCGGCATTGAGGACCAGCACACTTGAGCGAATATGGAAGTCATCACTCGTAGCGATGAACACTTGCGTGCCAGCCCCGAGTCGCCTGACGCCTAGCCCGACCTGCATCTCCAAAGTGCCCTGCCGGTATGCGATTTCACGCAGCGTCTCGGCCGGCTCGGACGACAACTCGGCCAGTGGAACGCTCATCGCAAAGCGTTCGCCGTTGCCCAGAGGTGACGGCATCAATAGCGCTGCGAACCCCATCAGTACTGGACTGCCGAACAGCGCCGTGCCCGTCGCTGTCAGGGTCGCTTTTGCCGTACGTAGTGCATTGAGTATTCCCACCGAGATAGCCGGGCTGAGCGGGACGGCTGTCGAAACGAAAGAAACGGCCGGGCCGTTGCTGGCCATTGCTCCAGAGGACGGAAAGACATGCTTCCGTTCCTCCTGTAACCGAGCCTGTTCTGCCGCATTGGCCAGCGCCGTTGCTTCAGCTTTGGCTTGTGCCTCGGCCTGGGCGATTTTCAACTTAGCCAGCCGCTCTTTCTCCCGAGCTTCAGCCTCAGCATTCAGGCGCGCGGTCTCAGCCGCCAATCGAGCCTGTTCGGCATCCCGACGCTGTTGCTCCGCCAACGCGGCCAGACGCGCCTGTTCGCGTGCGCGAATTTCTTCCTGCTCCCGGCGCATCGCTTCGGCAATGTCACGCTGGCGCTGTTGCTCAGCGGCAATGCGGGCACGTTCTGCAGCTTGGCGTTGCGCCTCTGCCGCTGCCGCCTGGGCCTGATCCTGGGCTTGTACGGTGGCCAGCCAATTGAGTACGCCAGCCTGTTGCTGGTTGAGCAGCGCCAATGTCTGGCCCAGCAGCCGCGCTTCGTGGGCGGCCCGAAAGGACTCGCTCCACAACGCTCTGCTGCGGACCGCTGCGCCCTGCGCGCGCCGATTGGCCGATGCCTGATTCAGGTAATCCTTGAAGGTTTTTCCCAGTGGATCGCTGCCATAAAAGCGGTTGGCGATGGCAGTCTGCCGTTGAAACTCGGCGCTCTTGCGTTGAATCAAGGTGTTCCTGACGCCCACTTCGCGGGCCAGTGCTGCGGCCGGTGGCAGAGGATTGGTCGGTCCTTCCAGCCTGGTTGCCGCCAGTTCGACCTCAATGGTTTGGGGAATCGAGGCGGTTCTTGCGTTGAATTCCTGTTCCACGGCGACTTGCGTTTCATGCATCAATTCACGCGTCTGCGGATTGGCGCCGGCAGGGCCGAACATGCCGCTGTAGGAGTAATTCATGTCGCGTTCTTTGAATGGTTCGAAGTCATCAGGACCGAATTCCCTGATATGTACTGGATCCAGTTCTAAAGGTGGAGGCTTTGGCATATTCATGTCCTTTTGAATGTGCGTTTTCACTCGCTCGAAAAGTGCGCACGGGTGGCGATGACGTCCGTGTCACCAGCGAATGGTTGAGGTGTTTCAAGTTACCTCAGAGTGGCGGTAATCAAATCCGAGAAGCCCGTCAGTAACAGGGCGTTATGTCGAAAGGGTTTTCACGGGTTTTTATCGATGCAGAGGGTATTCATCCGAGCTTCGAAGAAATGTCTGACGCGCTGATCGGAAGCGTTACCGAACCGCTATCCAGCCTTTTTAAACGCCCATAAAAAAGGCCGCTGCAAACGCAGCGGCCAAGGTAAGACGTTGGATCAAGGAGCTACAAATCAACGTCAGTGAACAGCGGGGCGGTAAACCGAAAACATCGATTTATCCAGAATCTGTAGCCAGTCGCTCGCGATTCAGCGTGGCGAGCTTGGCGCTTTGCGGCATGTGCCGGGGAAGCGCGCTCAGAATAAGGTCTCAAGCCTGTAGGAAAAATACCGATTCCAGACATGCACTGTTACGGGGCGCGCAACAGTGGCGTGCGCATGGATGGCGCTGATGACGCGCTATCCAGCCAGTCCATGAACCGCCCCAGGCCCCGCCGTGCAAGGTCATTCATCCTTTCGAGCGACAACGCAAATACCTCCTTGGTGCGCTTATCGACCGCAGCGACCGGCAGTAGGGTGGGGCCTTCTGTCACTCACCGGGGAAGACGCATGACAAAAACAACAATGCGCGCCATCTTCACACCGCAGGCGCTGGCCGCTGCGGTGGCTCTGGGTTGCGGCGCCCAGGCGCACGCGGTCGCCTTCAATATCGGCGAAATCGAAGGCACCTTCGACTCGTCACTTTCGGTCGGCGCGAGCTGGGGCCTGCGCGATGCCGACAGTTCGCTGGTCGGCACGGTCAATGGCGGCAGCGGACAATCGTCCACCGGTGATGACGGGCGCCTGAATTTCAAGAAGGGCGAAACCTTCTCGAAAATCTTCAAGGGCATCCATGACCTCGAACTGAAGTACGGCGATACCGGCGTGTTCGTGCGGGGCAAATACTGGTACGACTTCGAACTCAAGGACGAAGACCGCGAGTTCAAACAGATCAGCGACAGCGGCCGCAAGGAAGGCGCCAAGTCTTCCGGCGCGCAGATCCTCGATGCCTTCGTTTATCACAACTACGCCATCGCTGATTTGCCCGGCACTGTGCGGGCCGGCAAGCAGGTGGTGAGCTGGGGCGAAAGTACCTTCATCGGCAACTCGATCAACAGCATCAACCCGGTCGACGTCTCGGCATTCCGCCGTCCCGGTGCCGAGATCAAGGAAGGCCTGATTCCGGTGAACATGCTGTTTGGTTCGCAGAGCCTGACCGACAAACTTTCGGTCGAAGGCTTCTACCAACTGGAGTGGGACCAGACCGTTCTCGACAACTGCGGCACGTTCTTTGGCGTCGACGTCGCGGCGGACGGTTGCAACAACGGCTACACCGTCGGCAGCCCAGCGGTGGCGCCACTGGTGCCGCTGACCACCGCGTTCGGCCAAGGCATCCAGGTGACCCGCGAGGGCGTGGTGATCCCCCGTGGCGGCGATCGTGATGCGCGCGATTCCGGGCAGTGGGGCACGGCGCTGCGCTGGCTCGGCGAAGACACCGAATACGGCCTCTACTTCATGAACTACCACAGTCGTACGCCGACGGTCGGCACCACCACGGCGGGGTTGTCGACACTGGCGGCGTTGCCAGGCATGGTCGGTATCGCCAACGGTCTCGCGCCTGGCAGCGGTGCGGGGCTGGCGCAGAGCGTGATGCTCGGGCGCGGTCAGTACTACCTCGAATACCCGGAAGACATTCGCCTGTACGGCGCCAGTTTCTCCACCACGCTGCCCACCGGCACCGCGTGGACCGGCGAGGTCAGCTACCGGCCGAATGCGCCGGTGCAAGTCAACACCAACGATCTCACCCTGGCGCTGGTCAATCCGATTGCCGGCGGCACCGCATCGCCACTCGCGACTTCGCCGGGTGCGGACAACAAAGGCTACCGGCGCAAGGAAGTTACGCAGATCCAGAGCACCCTCACGCACTTCTTCGATCAGGTGCTCGGCGCCGAACGTTTGACTGTGGTCGGCGAAGCGGCGGTGGTGCATGTCGGTGGTCTGGAGTCACGCAGTGAGCTGCGTTACGGCCGTGATTCGGTCTACGGCCAATACGGTTTCGGCGGCGATACCGACGGCTTCGTCACTTCGACATCGTGGGGCTATCGCGCCCGGGCGATTCTCGATTACGCCAACGTCATCGGCGGGATCAACCTCAAGCCCAACCTGTCGTGGTCCCATGACGTCGCCGGTTACGGCCCCAACGGTCTGTTCAACGAAGGTGCGAAAGCCATCAGCTTCGGCGTCGATGCCGACTACCGCAACACCTACACCGCAAGCCTGAGTTACACCGACTTTTTCGGTGGCGATTACAACGTCCTCGAAGACCGTGACTTCGTGGCCCTGAGCTTCGGCGTGAACTTCTGATCTGCCCGAGAAGGATGACTGCAATGCGCAAAACGATTCTGCAATGTGGCGTGCTGGCCTTGAGTCTGCTGGCCGCCAACGTGATGGCGGCGGTGTCGCCGGATGAGGCGAACAAACTCGGCACCAGCCTGACCCCGCTCGGCGCCGAGAAGGCCGGCAATGCGGACGGTTCGATTCCGGCCTGGACCGGCGGCATCCCGAAAAACGCCGGCGCGGTGGACAGCAAGGGCTTCCTCGCCGACCCGTTTGCCAACGAAAAACCGCTGTTCACCATCACCGCCGCCAACGTCGAGCAGTACAAAAGCAAGCTCTCCGATGGCCAGGTGGCGATGTTCAAACGCTACCCGGAAACCTACAAGATCCCGGTCTACCCGACCCACCGCACCGTGGGGGCGCCAGCGGAAATCTATGAGTCGGCCAAGCGCAGCGCGCTGAACGTCAACGCGATCAACGACGGCAACGGCCTGGCCAATTTCACCGGCAACCGCTACTACGCCTTCCCGATCCCGAAGAACGGCGTCGAGGTGCTGTGGAACCACATCACCCGTTATCACGGTGGCAATCTGCGGCGGATCATTACCCAGGTCACGCCGCAGACCAACGGCAGCTACACGCCGATCCGCTTCGAAGAAGAGATCGCCGTGCCGCAACTGATGAAAGACATCGACCCGGAAAAAGCCGCCAACGTGCTGACCTTCTTCAAGCAATCGGTGACCGCCCCGGCGCGGTTGGCCGGTAACGTGCTGCTGGTGCACGAAACCCTCGATCAGGTGAAGGAGCCGCGTCTGGCGTGGATCTACAACGCCGGTCAACGCCGGGTCCGGCGCGCACCGCAAGTGGCCTATGACGGCCCGGGTACAGCGGCCGATGGCCTGAGGACTTCGGACAACTTCGACATGTTCTCCGGCGCGCCGGATCGCTATGACTGGAAACTGGTCGGCAAGAAGGAAATGTATATTCCCTACAACAGCTACAAACTCGACTCGCCGAAGCTCAAGTACGACGACATCGTCAAGGCCGGGCACATCAATCAGGACCTGACCCGTTACGAACTGCACCGCGTCTGGGAAGTGATCGGCACGGTGAAACCGAACGAGCGGCACATCTACGCCAAGCGCCACATGTACATCGACGAGGACAGCTGGCAAGTGGCACTGGCCGATCACTACGACGGTCGCGGGCAACTGTGGCGCGTCGCCGAAGGTCACGCGCAGTACTACTACGATCATCAGGCCCAGGCTTACACGCTGGAAGCGCTCTACGACATCATTGCCGGCCGCTACATTGCGTTGGGCATGAAGAACGAAGAAAAGCACAGCTTCGAATTCGGCTTTGAAGCCAAGGCCGCCGATTACACCCCGTCGGCTCTGCGCGCCGAGGGCGTACGCTAACGGCTCCGCTATACCGCTGGACAAAAGGCGACCGCACGGTCGCCTTTTTTATGGCCATCAATCAGCGTGCTGAATACTCGTCAACAAGGGCGCGGGAGAGGGCTAGGGTGAGCGCACAACGATAAGAAGGTTCACCCGATGACCGCCATGACCCCGTGCCTGGATCGACCCGGATTTTTGCCCAGGCTTTCTTCGCATCATCAACCTCGCAGCCGTTTGAGCGCACCTTTGCTGGCATCCAGCGCGCGGGTGAAGCTGTTGTGCGCGCCCGCGGGCAGTGGCAAAACCGCACTGCTCACCGAATGTCTTCTTCAGGTGCGTGCAGAATGCAAGGCCATCTGGCTGCCGCTGGCGGGAGCGGCGCTCAGCACCGAAGAATTGTGCCTGCGTCTGACGCGGGCGCTCGGGCTGGTCGAAGGCCTTGACGATACGCAACTGATGGCGGAGCTGGCCCATTGGTCGAGGCCGACTTCGCTGTTCATCGATGATTACAGTCGTCTGCCGGATCCGGCTGTGGATGCGCTGCTGGATCGCCTGCTGGCGGTCAGCAGCCCGGCGCTCACCTGGTGGATCAGCACTCGGCGCCGGCCGCAGTGCAACTGGCCGCGCCTGTTGCTTGATGACGAACTCTACGAATTCGAGAGCGCCAGCCTGGCGCTGACTCACGATGAAGTGGTATCGGTGTTGCACCATTTGCCGTCAGACCAGGCCGAGCGTGTCGCTGACCGTATCATCCAGCGTACCGGCGGTTGGTGCGCGGGGGCGCGCATGGCGCTCCTGCAAAAGTGCGACTGGTCGCAAAACCTGCAACCGCAGCAGCGTGTCGACGCTCTGCTCGATTATCTGCAGCATGAACTGTTCAGCAACCTGACGCCGGAACAGGACGAGGCATGGCGTGTGCTGGCTCACCTGCCACGGTTCAACGCGCCGTTATGCGAGCATTTGTTCGGCCCTGGCGAAGGCGCTCAGCTGCTGCGTGATCTGCAAGTGCTGGGCTGCTTCATCGAGCCTTGGCAAGCGTCCGCTGACTGGCTCCAGGTGTTCCGCCCGCTGTCGCGAATCATCCAGGAGTCGCACTGGCCGTGTGCGCGTTCCTGGCACCGGCGCGCCTGTCAGTGGTTCAGCGCGACGCAGGATTGGCGAGCGGCGTTCGAGCAAGCGTTGTTGGCCGAGGAATACGAAACTGCCGTCAGCCTGTTGCAGCATTTGAGCTTCGAGGATCTGTTCGAAGACCAGACCGTCGTCCTGCTGTTGCGTTTGCACGAGCAGCAAAGCCAGCAGCTGACCCTGATGACACCGCAGCTGATCGGGCTGGTTACCGGAGCCTTGCTGTTTGCCGGTCGGTTCGAACAGGCCGGGCAATGTCTGGCTCATCTCGGCCGCTTCATGCCGCAACCGAGAGCGCAGCTGGAGCAGCAACTGCTGGCCCGCTGGCAGGCGCAACAGGGGTGGCTTTTTCACCTGCAAGGGCAAATGGAGCCGGCACGCGCCTGCTTTCAGGAGGCGTTGTCCGCACTGGCTGACGATGCCTGGCAGGCCCGTGTGATGTGCCTGTCGGGACTGACCCAGCAGGCGTTGCTGTGCGGTGAGCTCGATCAGGCCCATGCCCTCAACCGCGAGGCGCTGTGCCTGGCGCGGGCTCACGGCTCCTTGCTGTTCGAAGGCTTGCTTGAGCTTGACCATGCGCAATCGCTCGAGCAGCGAGGCGCGCCTTTGCGTGCGGAAAGCCTGCTGGTGGAGATCGAGCACTTGCTGCGTCAGCGCAGCATGGTGCCCACGCCGCTGCTCGGCCGTATCGCCCTGCGACGCGGACGACTGGCGCTGTGCATGGGCCTTGAAGAGCAGGCTGCGCAGTTGTTCAGCCAGGGCCTTGAAGATTGCCTGCGCAGTGCAGACAAACGAGTCTTGTACGGCTACCTCGGGCAGGCGCAACTGGCCGGCAATCGCGGTGATTATGCCTGCGCTTTCGAGCGCCTGCGCGAGGCCGAAAGGGTCATGCAGCAGCGACAGATTCCCGATACGGTCTATCGCGGTGTTGTGTTGCAGGTCAGCAGCCAGTTCTGGTTGCAGCAGGGTCGACCGCATCTTGTGCAAGAAGCGTTGAGCCGACTGTTACGGCATTACCGGGGACCTTCTGCGTTGCAGGCGCCACCCGCGACGTTCGAACTGATTATTCGCATCGAATACCTGCTGGCCTGCGCGAATGCGCAATCGGTCCCTGACGAAACCGCTCTGTCCACCATTGAACGATTGCTGAAACGCGCTCAGGCCAAAGGCATGTTGGCGGCGGAAACGGAGTTGCTGCTGGCCTTCGCCCAGTTGGCCGAATCGAATGGTGATGCGGTGGCGGCGCAGCAAGCTTTCCAGCGAGCCGCAATGCTGGCGGAGCGCTGCCGGTTGCAGCAAGCCATGCGCGAGTGGGAACTACGCCGAGGCAGCGTCGGCACGGCGTCTGGCAAGCAGATTCCTGTCTGGCTGAGCGAAAACGCTGATCATGCCCCGGGCCTCAGTCGACGCGAGCGCGAAGTGCTGACATTGATTGCTCAGGGTGCTTCGAATCAGCAGGTTGCCGAACAACTGTTTATTTCATTGCATACAGTAAAAACCCATGCGCGACGTATTAACGGAAAGTTGGGTGTGGAGCGCAGAACTCAAGCGGTGGCAAAAGCAAAGTTGATGGGGATACTGATTTAGGTTTTGAAGTTTTGCAGTACAAAAGATTGCATGTGTTTGTTGGCATGTTTTGTAAATTGTTCGCCCTTCAAGTTGGCTGGAAAAGAAACTACCTTGCAACTATCTACAGCGGCTGTGTTCGCAGCTCTGGATAGTCAAGTAAGGAAAAAATGTGGTCAAGTTATATAAAAGTCTGATGCGTGGTTCTTTGGGTGAGCAAGTTGCCTGGTCTGAAGAGTGGGAAAAGGCAATCCAGGCAAAAGAAGATCTTTTCAAGATCGTCGATGCCATGCCGAGCGTGCTGGGTATTCTTCGTAGCATGCTTGGTAGTGAATTGAAGCGTTTGGGCAAGACAATCGATATTGACAAGGTTTATATCAATACAGACTCGGCTTTTCCCGATAATGGAAGTCGTCCTTCTGGCACTCTTTGGGAAGTGACTGTTCATTGTCTTGATAATAATGTCAGCCCCGCTTACATAATGGGCGGTGATGGGGTTTATTCTCTGCCGGACACCCGGGATGAGCAGTTCAAAGTCAGTGCTCTCAATGTCCTTATTGTCGAGGATCTGATTGCTGCGATGATCACCGGGTTGCAAAAGACATTGCAAGCCGAGATCGCAAAATTCTGGGCGGCACCAGCCAGGTCCATGCGACCGGACACGGCACCGTTGTCCAATAAGCAGGCTCTCATCGAAGCCTGCGCCGTGGTCACCAGTGCAGAGCTTTCGCTGTCGGTCATGGCCAACAATTTTGACGCCTGGTTGGGCGAGCGATTCGCTCATCTACTTGACGCAGATGGCGGTCGCGCAGCGTTTGAAGTCAGGCTGCAACCTGAACAGGATTACCTGCTGTCGCTTCAGCCTTGTTTCGTTCTGGACAACGCCGAGCGTGCGGATGCAGAAATGCCGCTGGTGAATGAGTCAACCTCTTATCTCCTGCATACGCCGGAAAACGGCTTTGAATTTTTTGAAAAAAATATCGATCTGCATAGCAAACTTCAGCAGCGACTGTCCCTGGGTGGAGACCAGATCAAGTATCTGAAAGCTGCGCAAAGTCCTCATGCGTTTTGTGTCGAGGCTCACCTCAAAGGTCAGCTTGAAAGTGTTTCACTCTTGATCGGTGGCCAGGAACAACTGGCAAAACCGCTGACTTCCATGCTGCAGGACAATCAAGGCCTGCATGTGCTGCGTTACGGCATCGAAACCCGCTTTTATCTGCTTTGGGCTGCATTGAAACGCACCGATTGGCCGCTATGGCTGCATGCCGCGGGTAGCGATATGCAACAGCGCTATAGCGAGCTTGAAGAGTCGCGGGATCAATACCAAGCTGTCTATTCAAACACCTTCGATGCATGTTTTTCATTCAAGGATTATGTAGTGCGCACATTCGCCGAATGGGCGAATAGGGTACTTGGTGAACAACTGGATCCGGAATCGATAAATGTCCATAGTTCGTACAGTCTGCAAATTGCCGGGCGTACTATCGAACAGGAAGAAACCCGGACGCTGACGGAGTTTATTGTTTTCGGGCTGCACGACACTGGTTATAAAGCGGCTCTGACTATCATCGGCGCTCCCGCCGGAAGTCGGCTGACGGCAGTAGCGCTTGAGCAGTGGCTGGAAAATCGTAACCTGCGACTGGAATTTACCGGCAGTCTTGCATACTCGCCCTCGGTGGCTTACCAAGAGGCTTATTGCAACTATCTCTTCAGTCAGATGGAGTTCGCGGCTTTTGTTGCTCGCCACTCCGGGAAACTGGATTCCACTGATGCCAATATCATCGCACGGGCCATGGCCAATGATCCCGCGGTGACGGTTCAGGGAATGCGAATCCGATCCCAGGTGCCGGCGTTGAAAGAGGTCCTGATCATTTCGGCCCGAGAATATGTACCGTCGCTGATGTTGATCAAAACGCCTGCCGGTGAATTCGAACTGCATAAATTTGCCGATATCTACGCGGCAAACCGCTGGCTCGAGTCGGCGTTGTCCGCCGATCGTGAATACGCTGCATTGCTGATCCATCCGGACTATCTGCACGAAGCGGGTGAGTTGCTCGGCAGCGCTCGCACACAACTGAGCTATCGCTATACGCTCGATAGCCGACCGGTTGATCTCGGCCTCAATCCCAAAGCACAGCTGGCTGATTACGCAAATGCCGCTTACCGCGCCGAAGTTGCCCTGCACAAGGCCATTGCACCGGCCGGTTATCGGGCGCTTGGCTTCGAGGGCCGCAAGCGCTATTCGCGTCTGAGCACCGAATTCAAGGCACTGTCCATGGTTGATGCGCGAGACAATGGTTTTCCGACATTCGAGCAATTCACTTATGACTCGGTGAAAGCTCAGATCGAAGACATTTTGCGTTCGCGTGGCAGTTACGTTTCGGTCAATCCCGACCAGATCATTGTGCAAACCGAAGAATTTCGTAAGAGCGTTACCGACGTTTTGCTTGAAGGACTCGCTTTTGAAGCGGCGCATCCGGCCTACGAAACGAAATTCAGCCCGAAATACTATTTGGTCAACGGCCATCCCGTCGTTGAAAAACTGGATATCCGCGACCTTTCCTCGCTGTCGAAAACATTCCGACCCGGCGACAGATATACCGCGATGCTGAAAGAGCAATATCAGAACAAGGCGCATCCTGAGTACTCATTCAAACGTGCTGTACACGCCCGGAAAATCCGCTGTGAGATGTGCCGCAATGCATTTGCCGACTTTACTAACGGCAGATTAACCACTGAGTCTTTCTCTGCTATCCAACGGGTTATCGATAATCTGAAAGAAAGCGGCGGCTATCAATCAATCGTCAATAGCGTCTCCGAAGGGGATGTCGGGCTGTATAAATTCAACATCGGCACGCTGGGTCTGACAGCTGCCACGGACCGTACAGTGGGTGGCGTTTATATTTTTCGACTGAAGTTATCGTCAGGTTTCTTCGACTTGCTCTATACGCCTGACGCGCCGGATCAAGTCAGCTTCCGGCCGATCGCTGAGTTCATTCCTTCGATTCGTTTTCGGAAAGGCCCGTTCAGGACCTACTACAGCGAGCGGATACTGCTGGTTGACCAGAAAGTGATCAATGACTACTTCGATAATCTGGTCGCAACGGTTGATGCCCGACCGGTCATTCGCACGCAGCAGCGTTCGCTACTGCCTGATCTGTTCACTTTCCATGACGAGCGAGTGCGCCGTGTATTGAGTGACATCGACGAACGGACCACCAGTCTCAATGAAATAATCGCCGGTGTGGTTTATGAAAACCTGTTGAAGGCGGCAAACATTGTCAGCCTGCTGGTGCCCCCCGTAGGCACTGTGGTGGTGGCTGTGCAGGTGATGAAAAGCATCTACGACGCGTCGCAGTCGCACCGACGGGGTGATTATTCCGCCGCGCTGGGGCATGTGCAGGATGTATTGAGCGGACTGCTGACATTGGGCCAGGCTGCAGCGGCGGGGGCGCCGGTCAAAGAACTTACCCGTGCGCAACGCTCGTTTCTAAGTCTGTTTGAAGACGCCCGCACGGTCGCGGAACTCGTAACGTATTACACCGGCCATGAAGACCCCGCCGATGAGCTGATCGGGTTCTTCAAGTCACTGATGCAAGAGGGTGACAGCGCATTGAGCAAGACCACGGTGCGTTGAGTCGGTTCGAGCGCACATAAGCATTACCTAACTTTCGTAACCCATGCGCCAACTCACGGCCCGCGTCGCAGCCAACAACCGCTGCGCCGCCGGGCCGTTTTCGTCGGCGTGGAACAGCGAGGTCGGGCCGACGATGGTCAGCACCGCAGCGATCTGCCCGACCGCGTTGAACACTGGCGCAGAAAGCGCATCCACACCGGGCATCAACAAACCATGCACGTGATGCAGACCGCGTTCGCGGATCTGTTCACACAGCGCTGCATAGGCTGTTTCATCCTTGAGCGGATGCTCCGCGACAGCGATTTCCTGCTCGCGCAATTCATCGGTTTCCCGGTGCGGCAGGTAAGCGCTGAACACCAGCCCGGTGGACGAGCTGAGCAGCGGCAGCACCGAACCCAATTGCGTCACCACCGTCACCGCGCGCACCGCCGGTTCGATATGCACCACGGTTGCGCCCTGATTGCCCCACACCGCGAGGAAGCAGGTTTCGTTGAGTTCATCGCGCAACTCGGACAGCGGCAGGGCAGTGACCTTAAGCACGTCCATGCTGTTGAGTGCGGCCAGGCCCACCCGCAGCGCTTCGCGACCGAGGCCGTAATGGTTGGTGGCGGCGTTCTGTTCGGCAAATCCCGAAGCAATCAACGCCTGCAGATAGCGATGTACCTTGCTCGCCGGCATCTGCACGTGTTCGGCCAGACGCGACAGCGAAGTCGACGGTGACAACTCGGCCAAAGCCTTGAGGATGTCGGTGCCGACCTCGGCGGAGCGGACTTTCTGTTTGCCGTTGCTGTCGCTGGTTTTTTCCATGGGGCTGGCGGTTCCGGTTCGAATGGGCGTCTTTATAGCTTGACGCTGGATAGCGAGCAAATTACGTTATGCGTAATCAGATTACGATAATAACAACCCCGGCGTGCCGAGACCTCTGAGCCAGAGCGATGGGCCATTGCCGACTCCCTGTTCAGGAGGCTCCATGAACCTCGATTCAACCGCGCAGGACCTGGTTTACCAGTCCGGCTTCGGCAACGAATTCAGCACTGAAGCGTTGCCCGGCGCGCTGCCCGTTGGCCAGAATTCCCCGCAAAAAGCCCCGTACGGCCTGTATACCGAATTGTTCTCCGGCACCGCCTTCACCATGCCGCGCAGCGAAGCGCGCCGCACCTGGATGTACCGGATTCAGCCATCGGCCAACCACCCGGCGTTCGTCAAACTGGAACGGCAACTGGCCGGCGGACCGTTGGGTGAAGTGACGCCCAATCGCCTGCGCTGGAATCCACTGGAGCTGCCGACCGAACCGACGGATTTCATCGATGGCCTGATCAGCATGGCGGCCAACGCCGGCGCCGAGAAACCGTCCGGCATCAGCATTTATAACTACACCGCCAACCGTTCGATGGAGCGGGTGTTCTTCAACGCTGACGGTGAAATGCTGCTGGTGCCGCAACTCGGTCGCCTGCGTATCGCCACCGAACTGGGCGTACTCGAAGTGGCGCCGCTGGAAATCGTCGTGCTGCCGCGTGGCCTGAAATTCCGCGTCGAATTGCTCGACCCGCAGGCACGCGGCTACCTCGCCGAGAACCATGGCGCGCCGCTGCGCTTGCCGGATCTAGGACCGATCGGCAGCAACGGTCTGGCCAATCCACGGGATTTCCTCACCCCGGTCGCCGCCTACGAAAACCTCCAGCAACCGACCACCCTGGTGCAGAAATTCCTTGGCCAGTTGTGGGCCACCGAACTCAATCACTCACCGCTGAATGTGGTCGCCTGGCACGGCAATAACGTGCCGTACAAATACGACCTGCGCCGTTTCAACACCATCGGCACAGTGAGTTTCGATCATCCCGATCCTTCGATTTTCACCGTACTGACCTCGCCAACCAGCGTGCACGGTCTGGCCAACCTCGATTTCGTGATCTTCCCGCCGCGCTGGATGGTCGCCGAAAAGACCTTCCGGCCGCCGTGGTTCCATCGCAACCTGATGAACGAATTCATGGGCCTGATCCAGGGCGAATACGACGCCAAGGCTGAAGGCTTCGTGCCCGGCGGCGCGTCGCTGCACAGCTGCATGAGCGCCCACGGCCCCGACGGCGAGACCTGCACCAGGGCGATCAACGCCGAGCTTGCACCTGCAAAAATCGATAACACCATGGCCTTCATGTTCGAGACCAGCCAGGTGCTGCGCCCAAGCCGTTTCGCCCTCGACTGCCCTCAATTGCAATCCAGTTATGACGCTTGCTGGGCCTCGCTGCCCGCCACGTTCGACCCGACCCGGAGATAACCCATGACACAGAATCCCATCCCCCGCAGTTGGGTCGCTTCGGCCAACGGTCACAGCGATTTCCCCTTGCAGAATCTGCCGCTGGGCGTGTTCAGCCTCGAGGGTTCTGCGCCGCGCGCAGGCGTGGCGATCGGCGAGCACATCTTCGATTTGCAGGTGGCGCTTGAGGCTGGTCTGTTCGACGGCGTCGCACGCAGTGCGGTGGAAGCCATGCACGGCGGGCAGTTGAACGCGTTCTTTGAAATTGGCCGTGAGGCGCGGGTTGCCCTGCGCGAACGCCTGATCGAACTGTTCAGTGAAGGCAGCACCCTGCGCGGCAGCATCGAAGCGCAAGGCGCGAAAGTCTTGCCACTGGCTGCCGATTGCCAGATGCACCTGCCGGCGCGGATCAGCGATTACACCGACTTCTACGTCGGCATCGAGCACGCGCAGAACGTCGGCAAACTGTTCCGTCCGGATAACCCGCTGTTGCCGAACTACAAGCACGTGCCGATCGGTTACCACGGTCGCGCTTCCACAGTGCGAGCGTCCGGCACCGACGTGCGCCGGCCGAAAGGCCAGACGCTGCCGGCCGGGCAGACCGATCCGGTATTCGGTCCATGCGCGCGTCTGGATTACGAACTTGAACTGGGCATCTGGATCGGCCAGGGCAATGAGATGGGCGAGCCGATTGCCATCGGTGACGCTGCCGAGCACATCGCCGGTTTCTGCCTGCTCAACGACTGGTCGGCGCGGGATATCCAGGCTTGGGAATACCAGCCACTCGGGCCGTTTCTGTCGAAGAGTTTCATCACCAGTGTTTCGCCCTGGGTGGTGACGGCCGAAGCGCTTGAGCCGTTCCGCACGGCACAACCGGCGCGCCCCGACGGTGATCCGCAGCCGCTGCCGTATCTGCTCGACAAGCGTGATCAGGACGGCGGCGCCTTCGACATCGAACTGGAAGTGCTGCTGCGTACCGAAGCCATGCGCGAGCAGAACCTGCCGGCCCATCGCCTGACCCTGAGCAACACCCGCTACATGTACTGGACCGTCGCGCAAATGGTCGCGCACCACAGCGTCAACGGCTGCCAGTTGCAGGCCGGTGACCTGTTTGGTTCGGGCACTTTGTCCGGCCCGGAAAACGGCCAGTTTGGGAGCTTGCTGGAGATCACTGAGGGCGGTAAGAAACCGATCGAACTGGCTTCCGGCGAAGTGCGCAAGTTCCTTGAGGACGGTGACGAAATCATCCTGCGCGCCCGCTGTGCCCGCGAAGGTTTTGCCTCGATCGGCTTCGGCGAATGTCGCGGCACCGTGATCGCTGCGCGCTGACAGGAGCGGCTTATGGATCTCTATGGCTATTACCGTTCCACTTCGTCGTACCGGGTGCGCATTGCGCTGGCGTTGAAGGGCCTCGATTACCAGGCGCTGCCGGTCAACCTGATCGCACCGTCGGGTGGTGAACATCGGCAAGCGGCGTATCTGGCGCTCAATCCCCAGGGCCGGGTGCCGGCCTTGCGCACTGATGACGGCGCGCTGCTGATTCAGTCGCCGGCGATCATCGAGTATCTGGAGGAGCGTTATCCACAGGTGCCGTTGCTGCCGGATGATCTGCTGGCGCGCGCGCAGGTGCGCGGCGTTGCGGCGGTAATCGGCTGCGACGTGCACCCGCTGCACAACGTCAGCGTGCTCAATCGCCTGCGCCAGGCGGGGCAGGATGAAACGCAGGTGGTGGAGTGGATCAGCCATTGGATCAGCCAAGGGCTGGCAACGGTGGAGCAGTTGATCGGCGACAGCGGTTTCTGTTTTGGCGAATGGCCGTGCGTGGCAGATGTGTATTTGATTCCGCAGTTGTATGCGGCAGAACGCTTCAATGTTTCGCTGGAGGCTTACCCGAAAATCCGCCGCGTTGCTGCGCTCGCTTTGGAACATCCAGCGTTCATCAAGGCCCATCCCGCCAATCAACCAGATACCCCTTAATGATCGTTCCCACGCTTTGCGTGGGAATGCATCTCGTGACGCTCTGCGTCACATTGGACGCAGAGCGTCCGGGGCGGCATTCCCACGCGGAGCGTGGGAACGATCAACAATCGCGAGCAGGCTCACTCCTACAAAATCTGGTCAATGCACGACGGAGTTGGGCGGCAGATGGCCGAGGCGTTCGGTCAGGCGCAGGCGCTGGATCGGGTCTTCACTGAGCATCAGCGCGTGCTCAAGGTCGAAGCGCTCGGCGTTCGGGCAGTCCAGCCGTTGATACAGACTGGCCCGGGCCATGTAATCGGAGGCCTTCGCATCGCCCAGTTCGAGCACTCGTTCTGCGTCGATCAGCGCGGCGATGTGATCGTCGTGGGTCAGGTGCAATTGGCGCAGGTTGCGTGACAGACGTTGCAGCATCTGCACCGGCGTTGCGCTCAGCAGATGCTCGGCGCTGAGCTGCATGTTCGGCCCGTATTGGCGTTGCAACAGTTCGCGACAGTCGTTGGGATACAAGCGTCGCCCGCCGCAAGGGTCGAGCAAGTGGTCGGCGCCGGGTACCCGCAACAGGAAATGCCCGGGGAAGTTGACCCCGACCAAAGGAATTTCGAGGCCATGCGCCAGTTCCAGTGCAATCAACGCCAACGCCAGCGGCTGACCGCGCTGGGTGTGCAACACACGATGCAGCAGCGCCGCCTGCGGGCGCAGCGGCAGGAAATCATCCTGCGCGAAACCGAGATCGACCATGCGCCGCAACAGCGGTTGCGCCAGTTCGCTGACCGGCAGCATCGGCAGGCCATAGCTGACGCGTAGTTGCAGATCCTTGAAGGTGCGCAACCATGCCTCGGGCTCGAGGGTTTTGTCGTGCTCGGCACTTATCCACAGCGCAGCTTCCAGCAGGGCCGGCGGTGAACGATGCAGGCATTCGAAAAAGCGTTGGCGCGCACTCATCTGAATCTCCCTCCAATGCCTCGTTTTAGCCCCGTCCGGGTTGTTCGTCCAGTGCCGGGCGCGTTGAGCGCGAGTTATAGCGGCGCAACATTGTCCGCTCGGCGGCTCATGCCGGTGCGCGCCAGCAATTTTCAGGGGCAAGCCTATACTGGCGTTCTACAAGAAGTGATTCGGGAGCCTGTCGATGTTCGCTCTCATGCAAAGCACTCGCCTGGAATCGCTGCACTTGAGCGTGGACCCGGTCACCGGGTTGAAGGCGGTCATTGCCATTCATGACAGTCGCCTGGGGCCAGCCCTGGGCGGCTGCCGTTACCTTGCCTATCCCAACGACGAATCTGCGGTCGAGGACGCCATTCGCCTGGCGCAAAACATGAGCTACAAAGCGGCGCTCGCCGGCCTCGCGCAGGGCGGCGGGGTGGCGGTGATCGTGCGCCCGGCCCATGTCGAGAATCGCGCCGCGTTGTTCGAGGCTTTCGGCCGTTGCATCGAGCAGCTCGACGGCCGCTACATCACCGCCATCGACAGCGGTACTTCAGTGGCGGACATGGACTGCATTGCCCAACAGACGCGGCATGTCACCAGCACCACCTCGGCAGGCGACCCGGCACCGCATGCGGCCATGGGCGTGTTCACCGGCATTCGCGCCACGGCGATGGCGCGTCTGGGCAGCGACAACCTCGAAGGCCTGCGCATCGCGATTCAGGGGCTTGGCAACGTCGGTTATGCACTGGCCGAGCAACTGCACGCAGCCGGCGCCGAGTTGCTGGTCAGTGACATCGACCACGGCAAGGTGCAACTGGCGATGGAGCAGCTCAATGCTCACCCGATCGCCAACGACGCATTGCTCAGCACGCCGTGCGACATTCTCGCGCCTTGTGGGTTGGGCGGTGTGCTCAACAGCCACTCGGTGTCGCAACTGCGCTGTTCCGCTGTGGCCGGTTCGGCGAACAATCAACTTTCCCATCTGGATGTGGCGGACCAACTGGAACGGCGCGGGATTCTTTACGCGCCGGATTATGTGATCAACGCTGGCGGGCTTATTTACGTTTCGCTGAAACATCGCGGGGAGGAGTTGCCGACGATTACGGCGCATCTGTCGAAGATCAGTTCGCGGCTCACGGAGGTCTTCGCCCATGCTCAGGCGGAAAAACGTTCGCCGGCGCGGGTGGCGGATGAGTTGGCCGAAAAGGTTTTGTATCGCTGAAACAGCAAAAGATCGCAGCCTTCGGCAGCTCCTGCACTCGGAATGCAGGAGCTGCCGAAGGCTCGGGCCGCGATCGGACGATCTTTCTGATTACTTCGGCGCTTTCGCTGCTTTGGCTGGCTTCGCCGGCGCCTCGTCAGGTTCTGCCGCTTCAGCTTTTTCGACAGGCTCGGCCGGCGCATTGATCAGCTCCGACAGCGCATCGGGCTGGCTCTTGAATGCCCGGGCGAACACATCACGATTCTTCGCCATGTAGATCCCGGCTTCTTCCACTTGCTGTTCGGTCAGGGACGGAACGGCTTTTTGCAGCACATCGGCCAGATATTCGGCCAGTTCGAGCATTTTGTCATGACGATCAGCTTCGGCTTTATCCATGAACAAGCGCTCCAGATCTCGGCTGCTGCGGTATACCACTTCGACGGCCATTCACCACCTCACATGCCTTCACGTTAAGTTGTCTTGACGACTACTGTATCCATATACAGCGAAAAGGATAAGCGAATCCCTGCGTCATGGGTAGTGGCTTTTCAATGTAGACCGGATTTGGCGTTTGTCAGGGGACGGGGTGGCTGCTATTCGCGAGCAGGCTCGCTCCCACAGAAACTCCAGCGGTGCGACCAAACGCCACGGCGCGGGATTTGCGGCGGATCGCCATGATGCGTGGCCCTGAACCTGCATGAAAACCGTTGCAACAAGGCGCGCGCGCAAAACCGTCACGTGCGATACGCATCATCCGCCCGAAACGGGCTAAGGAAACTCATCGTGAAAATAAACTGGGCCGAGAAATTGCGGCGTAACGTGCATCAACTGGCCGAGTCCCTGGGCAACCTGTTTGTCGAAACCTTCCACTATCTGGCGCTGTTCGCCATCGGTGCGGTGACGGCGTGGGCGGCGGTGATGGAGTTTCTCGGCATGCTCGAAGTCGGGCACATCAAGATCGATGACATTCTGTTGCTGTTCATCTATCTGGAACTGGGCGCGATGGTCGGGATTTATTTCAAGACCAACCACATGCCGGTGCGCTTTCTGATTTACGTTGCGATCACTGCACTGACGCGCTTGCTGATTTCCAACGTCTCGCACCACAACCCGCCGGACATGGGCATCATCTACCTGTGCGGCGGCATTCTGCTGCTGGCGTTTGCGATCCTGGTGGTGCGTTACGCCTCGTCGCAATTCCCTTCGGTGAAGATCGAGAACCCGCAGCGCAAGATCGGCACGGGTTCCAGCGAACATCCTGAAGTGGAGAAGGGCGAGCTCTAAAGGCCCGCCGCCTGGCCCGGCTGGCCTTCGACCCGTGGCGGTGGCGGGGTCAGCCCGGCGCCGCTAGTCATGGCCTCGAGAATCGACATGGCGCTGTGGCCCTGTTCGATGGCGATGCCAAACTGGATGCTTTGTACCAGCCGTTTCAAACGCTCGGGATCGTTGCGCTGTTCGGCGCTGATCATGCGCTTGGCCACGATGCGGCCGGCATTGGACAGGGTCAGCATGATGCTGCCGTCCAGGCCCTGAATGCTCAGATTGATCTGATAGTCCGGCGCGAAAGCATCGGTAATGATTTGAAATGGGTTGTCCATGATGCGTCACCGCCTGATTGAACGTGCAGTTGTTGACCGGCCATGATCCGATTTGGTTCGCAACACCAGACCACTGGCATCTCGTTCGCTGAGGTTTGCAATGTCCGTTTGCCTCAAGGGTGATATAGCAAGGGGCATGCCGGAAAAATTGTCGAACAATAAACACGGCGAAAAAAACGGCGAACCTCGGGGCTCGCCGTTTTTTGTGGCGCGTTTTCAGGGCAGGAATGAGCCGATGATCGCTGACAGTGCAGTCAGGCCGATCAGCACTCCACCCAGTTCACCGCCAGCCCGCCCCGCGAGGTTTCCTTGTATTTGTCGTGCATGTCGGCGCCAGTGTCGCGCATGGTGCGAATCACCCGGTCGAGGGAAATAAAGTGATTGCCGTCGCCGCGCAGAGCCATCTGCGTGGCGTTGATCGCCTTCACCGCCGCGATGGCATTGCGCTCGATGCACGGCACTTGCACCAGGCCACCGACCGGATCGCAGGTCAGGCCGAGGTTGTGTTCCAGGCCGATTTCGGCAGCGTTCTCCAGTTGCTCCGGTGTCGCGCCGAGGACGTCGGCCAGGCCGGCGGCGGCCATTGCGCAAGCCGAGCCGACTTCGCCCTGACAGCCGACCTCGGCGCCGGAGATGGAGGCGTTTTTCTTGCACAGAATGCCGACGGCGGCTGCAGCGAGAAAGAACGCGATGACATCATTGTCAGACGCATCCGGATTGAATTTCATGTAGTAGTGCAGAACCGCAGGAATGATCCCGGCGGCACCATTGGTCGGCGCGGTGACCATGCGCCCACCGGCCGCGTTTTCTTCGTTGACGGCGAGGGCGAACAGGTTGACCCATTCCATCGCCGACAGGGTCGAACTGATCACATTCGGTTTGCCGATTTCCAACAGGCTGCGGTGCAGTTTCGCTGCGCGGCGCGGTACTTTCAGACCGCCGGGCAGGATGCCTTCGTGGCGCAAACCTTGTTCGACGCACTCGCGCATTACTGACCAGATGTGCAACAGGCCCTGACGGATTTCGGTATCGCTGCGCCAGGCGCGCTCGTTGGCCATCATCAGTTCGGACACGCGCAGATTGTGTTGTTTGCACAGGGCGAGCAGTTCAGCGGCGCTGGAAAAATCATAGGGCAACACCACGTCGCTGGTTGGCGCCACGCCAGATTCGGCTTCAGCCGCTTCGACGATGAAGCCGCCGCCGACCGAGTAATAGGTTTGCGCGAACAGCTCGGCGCTTTCGCCAAAGGCGCTCAGCGACATGGCGTTGGGGTGGTAGGGCAGGCTCTCGTCGAGCAGCAGCAGATCGCTCTGCCAGTCAAAAGCAATCGAACGTTGACCGGCGAGGGACAGTTGCCCGGTTTCGCGCAGTTGCTGGATGCGTGGATCGATGGTCGAAGGATCGATGCTGTCCGGCCATTCGCCCATCAGGCCCATGACCGTTGCGCGGTCAGTGGCGTGGCCGACGCCGGTGGCCGAGAGCGAACCGTACAGGCGGATCTGCACGCGTCGCGCATCATTGAGCAGATGCTGATCGACCAGAGCCTGGGCAAAGGTCGCCGCTGCACGCATCGGACCGACGGTATGAGAGCTGGACGGGCCGATGCCCACTTTGAATAGATCGAAAACACTGATAGCCATGCTAAACCCTTACAAGCAATGGAGTAGGAATCGCTGCCATTTTTTGTCGGACAAGCGCAATGTCGGCGATACTGCCTGCCTCGGTTCGAGGTGACCAACGAAACCTCCTAAGACAGCCTTTAGCAGGACTAAACAATGAGTCGTCAATTGCATGCTCAGACCTATGTCTGGCTGCAGGTGTTTGCCTGTGCCGCGCGGCACCTGTCGTTCACCCGATGTGCCGAAGAGCTGCACATCACCCCGGGCGCGGTCAGCCAGCAGATTCGTCAATTGGAAGAGCGCCTGGGCTTTCGCCTGTTTCATCGGCGCGCGCGCGGCGTTGAGTTGAGTGCACAGGGGCAGCGGCTGGCGATTACCGTCAATGAAGCCTATGGCAGCATCGATGCGGAATTGCGCCGGCTGGACGCGGGGATGATCAGCGGGACTCTGCGGTTGCGCTCGATCCCGTCGTTTCTTGGCAAGTGGCTGACTCCGCGCCTGCCGCGCTTGCAGCAACGCTTTCCGGATATCCAGTTGCGCCTGGTGGCCGAGGACAGCAGCGTGCCACTGCATGAGGGCGATTTCGATCTGGCCATCGACCTCAACGATGGCAGCTACCCCGGATTGTTATCCACAGCCTTGCTCGACGAGCAGATATTTCCGGTGTGCGCGCCGAGCCTGCTGCGTGGGCGACCGCCGTTGCACGGGCCGGCCGATCTGATGCATTTCCCGTTGCTGCACGACATCACCGCCTGGCGTGGCAGTTACGAATATGCGGAATGGGAGTTCTACCTGAACGCGATCGGCTTCGAAGGCGCCGATGTGCGACGCGGCCACACGTTCAATCGCAATCACCTGACCATCGAAGCGGCGATCGCTGGCATGGGCGTGGCGATTGCCCGGCGCACGTTGCTCAACGATGAGCTGGAGCGCGGCACGTTGATCGTGCCGTTCGGCTTGTCGGTGCCTAACCATAAACGCTATGTGCTGCTGTATGCGCCGGGGGCGTTGAGCCATCCGGGCGTGCGCGCTGTGCATGACTGGCTGGTGGAGGAGGCGGGGATTTTTCGCAGTCTGCACCCGCTGAATGAGCAGCAGATGTGAGCAGATTTTTCTGCGGAGCGGGTCGACCCAACTCCCGACATTAACAGCGCCTCGCTCGGTTGTCCGGCTTTTTTTGCGAATGAATATTTTTCTTTTTTCAGGGGTTGAAATGTTCGGCAGTCGGGCCGATTGTTGTAACCAGGAGGTCAGGAAATTCACTTCAAGGCCTCCAGCGAGCTAGCTGAAATAAGGGATGAACTATGCAAATCCAAGTCAACAGCGATAACCATATTCAAAGCAGTAAGCGACTGGAGGAGTGGGTACGTACAACTATTGAGAGCACGCTCGACCGTTATGAAGAAGACCTGACCCGTGTCGAAGTCCACCTGAGCGACGAGAACGGCGAGAAACCAGGTCCCCATGACTTGCGCTGCCAACTGGAAGCGCGGCCAAAAGGCCACCAACCGATTTCCGTGACCCATAAAGCCGATTCGCTGGAACAGGCGATCGACGGTGCCGCCGAGAAACTCGAGCACAAACTGGATCATCTGTTCGGCAAACTGCGAGGTAAACCACGCGCCGCTGTAGTGCCATTTACCGGCAAGGCCAACGACAAGCTGTTGGCGGAAGAATTTGACGAGAATGAACAGGCAGCGATCAACAGTTGATGCGCTGATTTCACAAGTGGCTAAGGAGAACGGGCCTGCTGTTGCAGGCCCGTTTTTTTATTTGTGGTGTTGGTGATTGCTCGCAGGGTTTAAGACCGTAGCCCCTCATCGGAACGCCGCCCGCCCAGCCCTCTCCCGAGGGAGAGGGAGCCGACCGTGTCTGCAGAAGTACGTCGACCTGCAAGTCCGAGTCGATTATGGATTCCGTACGGCACTTTCCGGTCGGCGTATTTATCGAGCATCCCCCAATCAGTCCCCTCTCCCCCTGGGAGAGGGTTAGGGTGAGGGGCTTTTGATCTTCAATGGGCTGCGGTCAGAACGCCACCGACGTCTGCACATAAACCGTCCGCGGCTCTCCCACGTACTTGCCCTTGTTGTTGTCATCGAACGAGCGTGTGAAGTACTGCGTGTTGAAGATGTTCTTCACCCCCACCGCCACATTCAAATCCGACAGTTGCGGTCCGAAGTCATACCCGGCGCGGCTGCTGAACAGCATGTAGCCGGGGATCTTGCCGGTGCTGCCATCGGCGCTTTCCCTCGAAGTGTTGGCGTTGTCGGCGAACTGGTCGCTCTGGAAGCTGCTGTCCAGATTCAGCTTCCATGGCCCTTCGGTATAACCGACGCCAATCGTGCCTTTGTGCTTGGAGGAAAACGGCACGCGGTTGCCTTTGTTCGGCCCGTCCTCGCGGATGGTGGCGTCGACATAGGCGTAACTGGCGTAGACATCGAAACCGGCCAGCGCCGGGCTCAAGTCGTCGAGCGCGTAATTGACGCTGGTCTCGATGCCCTGATGGCGGGTTTCGCCGCGAGCGATCACCGAGTCGTTGGTCTGGTTGCTTTCGTACTGGTTGTCGAAGTTGATCAGGAATGCGCCGATCTCCGCGCGCAGGGCACCGTTGTCATAGCGCGTGCCGAGTTCCCAAGTGCGGGCCTTTTCCGGTTTCACTTCGCCGCTGCTCACGCGGTTGGGCATCTGGCTGTATTGCACGCTGCCGAACGAGCCTTCGGTGTTGGCATACAGGTTCCAGCTGTCGGTGAGGTGATAAAGCACGTTCAGCGCCGGCAGCGCAGTGTTGTAGTCGCCCTTGTATTTGACGTTGGTCAGGTTGTTGGTCTGTTGCGACTCGATCATCTCGTAGCGCACGCCCGGAGTGATGGTCCATTTGCCGATGTCGATGCGGTCATCGACGAAGAACGCATTGGCCTCGGTACCACCGCGAGTGTCGCGGTCGTTGCGGCTGCTGGTGGTCGGGTATTCGTTGGCGCTGATCGGCGTGCGATAACGCAGTTCGTGGCCGGCCTCGTTGATGTAGCGGTAGCCGACGCCGACTTCATGGCTGCTCGGGCCGAGGTCGAAACCTTGGGCGAAACGGGTTTCCAGACCACGTACCCAATACTCGCGCGGCGACAGCGAAAGGAATGTGCCCTGATCGAGATAACCGCTGCGCAGGGTTTTGGTGAAGAAGGTGTTGGCGGTGAATTCGCGACGATCTTCCTGATAGCGATAGCCGAAGTTGAACATCGTCCGGCGCCCCCAGAACTGGTCTTTCGGCCGCGTCGATTGATACGGATCGGCATCGTAATCGGCGACGTTGAGACCGCCGGGCATGTCGGCCTTGCCTTCGTAATACTGGGCCATGGCGTTGAAGCTGTTGGCCTCGTCGAGCTGATATTTGCCCTTGAGGATCAGGTCGTCGATCTCGGTATTGCTGTGTTCGCGCCAGTCACCGCCACGGGTGCCGGAGTACAACAGCGCACCACCGAGGCCGTTGGCGTTGGTGCCGCCGGCCAGCAGATTGGCGCTGGTCTTGAAACCGTCGTGGCTCGACGATGGGCTGGTTTCAGTCTGGAACCCACCCTTGACCGTTGGCTCGTCAGGAATCGCCCGGGTCACGAAGTTGACCACGCCGCCGACGTTCTGCGGGCCGTAACGTACCGCACCGCCGCCACGCACCACGTCCACCGCATCCATGTTGCCCATGCTGATCGGCGCGAACGACAACTGCGGCTGACCATACGGCGCGAACGGTACCGGGATGCCGTCCATCAATACTGTCGAGCGTGCGGCCAGGCGTGGATTCAAACCACGAATGCCGAAGTTCAGCGCCATGTCGTGGCTGCCGGTGCCGTTGTTCTCCGGCGCATTCACACCGGGGATGCGGTTGAGCACATCGCGGGCCTGGGTCGCGCCCTGGCGTTCGAATTCTTCGCGGCGGATCACATCACGCGCCCCGGGGTGTTCGAAGACATTGATCTGCGCCGCGTCGCCGAGCCAGTCGCCGACCACGGTCGAGGTGCCCAGCTCCAACGCCGCGTCAGCCAGCGGTTGCAGGCTGAAGGCATTGTCGCCTTCGGCGCGGGCTTGCAGGCCGGTGCCTTCGAGCAAGGCTTCGAGGCCTTGTTGCGTCGTGTAATTGCCCTCCAGACCCCGGCTCTGCACACCGCTGGTGACTTGCGAGCCAAAGGAAATCAGCACGCCGGCTTCACGGCCAAACTGGTTCAGCGCGGTTTCCAGCGACGCCGGGGCGATGTGATAAACCTTGGTCTCGGCGCCCAGCGCAGCGGGCAGGGCGGTGAAACTCAGGCTGGCGCCGAGCAGCAGATTGCGCAGGCTGCGGGCCAGTGGGGTAAGGCGGGTGGGCTGCATGTGGATGATCCTGAGAAGGTGGAATCAAGGGGGCTTTCCTTCTCTGTCACGCCAGATCTGAAAAACGGCTCATGGTTTTGGCGTTTTTTTTACACCCGCGCTTCGACGCTCACCCAATAACGGGTAAACCGCTTCACTTTGACCGGCAGACTGATCTGCAACAGGTCGAGAATCCGCTCGCTGTCATCCAGTGGATACGTCCCGGAAATCAGCAGATCGGCAACCTGGCTGTCGCACCGCAGCTGCCCGCGCCGGTAACGGCCAAGCTCTTCGAGGAAATCGCCGAGGCGCATATGGGCGGCGACCAGCATGCCGTCAGTCCACGCAATGCTGTTGGCGTCCAGGGGTTTGGGTTCGCTGACGGAGCTGGCAGTAAAACTCAACTGCCGCGCGACCGGCAGCAGCAGGGGTGCGCGCTGGCTGGCGATGAGTTCGACTCGTCCTTCGAACAGGGCGATCTGCGTGCGATCAACAAACTGCCGCACATTGAGGCGCGCACCTTGGCTTTTCAACACGCCGTGTGCCGTGCGTATCTCGAACGGATTTGCAGCGCTCAACAGCATTTCGCCCTCGAGCAGACGAATCCACCGCTGCGCACCGTCAACATCAACCGAGCTGGCGGTATTGAGCTGTAACGAATCGGCATCGCCCAAGGCAATCTTGCGCCGCTGGCCGACCGGCGTGCGGTAATCGGCGAGCAGCGACGGCAACGGCGTGTGCTCGCGCATGCCCCAGGTCGCCGCTGAGCCGGCACCGAGAATCAGCAACATTTTCAGCGCCTGACGGCGGCTGCCGGACTTCGGTCCGTTCAACGCGGCGTGGGCCAACGGCGACGACACGCCGCGTAGGCGCTGGTTGACCCGTTGCATGTGTTCCCACGCCCGGCGGTGTTCGCTGTGTGCATCCAGCCATTGTTGCCAGGCCTGTTGCTGGCGCGGGGTCGGCTTGCCCTGCTGCATTTCCAGCAGCCAGTGCACCGCCTGTTCGGCGACTTGCGCGGAGAAATCCGGCACCCGATTCACAGGGCGAAATAGCAGCGCATGGCCGCTTTGTTCAAATGGCGTTTGACCGTGGCCACCGAAATACCCAGTTCTGCGGCGATCTGTGGATAAGTCAGACCATCGACCTGAGCGAGCAGGAATGCGCGTTTGACCTGGCGCGGCAAACCGTCGAGCAGTTCATCGAGTTCGACCAGTGTCTGCAGGATGATCGCTTTGTGCTCTTCCGACGGCGCGACCATTTCCGGCATTTGCGCCAGCGTCTCGAAGTAGGCGCGTTCCACATCCTGGCGCCGGTAATGATTGAACAGCACGCGCTTGGCCAGGGTGGTGAGAAAGGCGCGCGGTTCGATGATCACCGGTGGCTCGCGAGCGGTCAGCACCTTGATGAACGTGTCCTGAGCCAGATCCGCCGCGCTGTCGGGGCAGCCGAGCTTGCGCCGCAACCAGCCGGTGAGCCAGCTGTGATGAGCGTGGTAGAGCGATTCGACGGGATGGGCGGGCGGCAACGAAATGACTCCGGACGCAAAACTAGCGTAGAGAACTTGCATTAGAGAACAAGAACGTTTCGCATTGTAGAGGCTGACGACAGTGTCCGGCAATCAGATGCTTTTGCGTATGAGAATATTTATCATTAATATTGCTCGCCTGTAGATTCGGCTTGTCGGCCGAACGTTTTTCGTTTCAGGGTCGAAACATGAAAGGCAAACTCGCCACTCTTCCCATGTCCTATCGTCTGGCCGTCACTTCGCGAGTGCTGGCGGCGATTTTCGGCGGCTATCTGGTGGCGGCGCTGGCCAGTGTCACCCTGACGTTGTGGCTGCCGCTGAACCGCGCCGAAGCGGTGGTCACTGGCATGACCGTGTCCTTTCTGGTCTATCTGGTCGCAGTGCTCTGGTGCTTTGCCTGCCGCAGCGCGTGGTCGGCGTGGGTCGGCCTGTTGGTGCCGAGCGTGATTCTCGCCACCGTTTCCGGTGCCGCGCGCGGTCTGGGGCTGGCATGAAAGAGGGCTTCCGGCAGGCGATGGCATGGCTGCACACCTGGACCGGGCTGGTGTTCGGCTGGTTGCTGTTCGCGATTTTTCTCACCGGCACGCTCGCTTATTTCAAAGATGAAATCAGCCACTGGATGCAGCCGGAAATCGCTGCACATTCGCTTGATAGCGAAGCGAGCCTGGCGCTGGCGCAAGATTATCTGCAACAACACGCCGCCGGCGCCTCGCGCTGGCTGATCGATTTGCCCGATGCCCGCGACCCCGGCCTGACGGTGCGCTGGCAACAGGCGCCGGGCAAACCCGGCGAGCGCGGCCGCTTCGAATCCCGAACTCTCGACGCTCAGACCGGGACCGAGGTGCAGGGCCGCGAAAGCATGGGCGGCGAGTTCTTTTACCGCTTTCACTTCCAGTTGCAGTTGCCTTATCCGTGGGGCCGCTGGCTGGCGACCCTCGCCGCAATGGTGATGTTCGTTGCGCTGATCAGCGGCATCATCACCCACAAGAAAATCTTCAAGGACTTCTTCACCTTCCGCCCGCGCAAGGGCCAGCGTTCCTGGCTCGACGGGCATAACGCCGTGGGCGTGCTGGTGCTGCCGTTTCACTTGATGATCACTTACAGCAGCCTGGTGATTTTCATGTCGATGGTCATGCCGGCCAGCATCGTTGCCTCTTACGGCAGCGACGTGCGCAAGTTCTACGACGAAGTCTTTCCCGCCTCGAAGACGCCCGAGCGCGCCGATGTCGCCGCACCGCTGACCGCCATGGCGCCGCTACTGGCCAAGGCCAGCGAGCAGTGGTCGGGCGGCCACACCGCGCGCCTGTCGGTGAGCAATCCGGGCGATGCCAGCGCTACGGTGGTGCTGTCCCGCGCGGGCGATCGGGTGGTGCATGATTTCGGCCGGGCGGTGACGTTCAACGGCGTCACCGGACAGCTTCTGAGCAGTACCCCCGATCAACCGATGGCGATGGCGGTGGGTGGCGCGTTTTATGGTTTGCACATGGGCCATTTCGCCGGGCCGCTGTTGCGCTGGCTGTATTTCATTTGCGGACTGGCTGGCACGGCGATGATTGGCACCGGGCTGGTGATCTGGCTCGGCAAGCGGCAGCTCAAGCACGTGAAAAGCGCGGCGCTGCCGTTCGAATTGCGCCTGGTCGAGGTGCTGAATATCGCCAGCATGGCCGGCTTGGTATCGGCGGTGGCGGTGTTCTTTTTGGCCAATCGACTGCTGCCGGTGAGTCTGGCAGGGCGGGCCGATTGGGAAGTGAATGCGTTCTTCATAGCCTGGAGTCTGAGCGTGGTGCACGCGGTGTTGCGTCCGGGGCGCAAGGCGTGGATCGAACAGCTGACGCTCGGCGCCGCGCTGTTTATCGCGGTGCCGCTGATCAATGCGCTGACCACGCCGTGGAATCTTGGCGCCAGCCTGATGCAACGCGACTGGGCACTGGCCGGATTTGATCTGACATGTCTGGCGACGGGGCTTTTTCTCGGCTGGGCTGCGCGCAAGATGCAGCGTACGGGCGACTCCGTCAGCGTTCGCAAAGCAAGTCCTTCGCCTCGCTCGATCACAGTCGAACAGGGGGCCAACTGATGCTGCTGGCCCTGTTGCTTACTTACGCCGGCTTCACCGCGTTGTGCCTGTCGATGCCACGTCATCACGCCGAATTGCTCGGCGCCAAACCGTCGACGCGCCGCCGTCAGGGTCTGGCGTTGGCGGGATGGCTGTTGCTGGCGCTTTCGCTGTGGGCAGCGGTCGCGGCCAGTGGCTGGAGTTTCGGTCTGGTCGACTGGTTCGCGGTGCTGATGCTCAGCGCTTTGGCATTGGTGCTGTTGCTGCCGTATCGCCCGCGTCTGGCCATGGCACTGGCCGGGTTGAGCCTGCTGGCGAGCCCGGTCGCCGCATGGGCGCAGTGCTGAAGTGCTGATCGGTCTGCCACCGGAATCGCGTGACGATGAAGCGCGTGGCGCGCGTGCGCATTTTCTTCAGGTGTTTCTGTCCCAGCGTGCGCAAATGGAGGCGCTGGTGAATCGGCGAGTCGGTTGTCGGGCGACGGCGGCGGATCTGGTCCAGGATCTGTTTTTGCGCTTCTGGCGGCGGCCGCTGGTCCAGGTCGAAGAACTCAGCACTTATCTGCTGCGCTGCGCCGGCAACATCGCCATCGATCATTTGCGCAGCGAAGGCACGCGCACGCGGGTCAACGAAGGCTGGCAGCCGGACGAACCCGACAGCCATGGCAGTGAGCCCCAGGCTGCACTCGAAGCCGGCAATGATCTGCGCCACGTCGAAGCAGCGTTGCGCGCCTTGCCGGAGCGTACGCGGCAGATCTTTCTGCTCAATCGCATTCACGGGCGCAAGTACGCCGACATCGCTAAGGCCATGGGGCTTTCCCAAAGCGCCGTGGAAAAACATATGATGCGCGCCCTCGAGGCCTGCAAGGCCAGCCTACGCGACCCCGCGCCACGCCTGCCAGGGAAAGCACCGTGAAGCCATCCGATCCGATCACACCGACGCCGGCCCAGGAGCAGGCCGCGCTGGCCTGGCTGAGCCTGTTGCATGACCGCCCGAGCACTGGCGATCAACTCACCTTCAGCCAATGGCTGCGCGCCGACCCGGCCCATGCCCAAGCGTATGCGCAGGCGCAGGTGGTCTGGGAACTCAGTGAGGGCCCGGCGCGCACATTGGCCGATGAAGATGCGCTCGCGCTGCAAGGTTATCTGCAGGCGATGGACGCCCCGCGTCGTTCGCCGTTGTTGCGTTGGTCAGGCGCGCTGGCGCTGGCCGCGTGTCTACTGTTGATGGTCAGCCTCGGCACGGGGTGGCAGGCGCAGCGCTGGCTCGACGATCTGCGCGCTGATCATGTCTCGGCACCTGGGGAAATTCGCACGGTGACACTGGCCGATCAGTCGCAAGTGACGCTGGATGCCGACAGTGCGATTGCCGTGGATTTCAGTCACGGTCAGCGACGCGTGAAATTGATCAGAGGTGCTGCTTTCTTCAGCGTCACTCACACTGGCGATCCGTTTGTGGTGGCGGCGGAGCAGGGCGAAGCGCGGGTGCTCGGCACGCAGTTCGAAGTGCGCCGGCAACTCCACGGCGCGCAAGTGACGGTGTTGTCCGGACGTGTCGCGGTGACGGCGGACGAGCACGGTCAACAACAGATTCTCACTGCTGGTCAGCAAGTTGCTTATGCCGACGGCACTGCGGAAAAACTGCATGCCGTGGACAGTGAAGCGCAACTGGCCTGGCGTCAGGGTTGGCTGACTTACTACAAGACCACGCTGGCCGAAGTCGTCGAGGATCTGCGCCGCTATTACCCGGGGCGGATTGTGCTGCTCAACGATAAGCTGGCGGCGCGCAAGGTCAGCGGCAGCTTTCCGAGCAAGGACCCGCAGGCGGTGCTCAATTCGCTGCAGGGGGTATTGGGATTTGAGCAGCATCGGGTGATGGGGCAGCTGATTATTCTGCGCTGAGGCTGTCGGCCTCTTCGCGAGCAGGCTCGCTCCCACAGGGAACGCATTCCAAAGGTGGGAGCGAGCCTGCTCGCGAAGGCGTCAGCCCAGGCAACAAATTCCCCGAAAAATATTTTCAAATTAAAGGTGAGGTAACCCCGAGCCCCATCCGTGTAGTGACTGAAACTGCGAGCCATTCGCATCCGTTGCGGTTCTACACAGGTCATTGAGCAATGAAGTCCAGGGCAAAATCCGGTTCGGTCAAACAGTGGTTGGGCATGTCGGCGTTGAGTTTTTCCGCGTTGGCGTTGCTGCCGATGAATATCGCGCTGGCGGCAGAAGCGGTGAGCAATCAGGCGCAACAGCAATTCAATTTTGCCCTCGCCGCCAAACCGTTGCCGCAGGCCCTGAGCGACTTCAGCCGTGTGACCGGACAAAGCGTGGTCTATACCGACGAAGCGCCGTACGGCCTCAATGCTCCGGCAGTCAACGGCCAGATGAGCGCCGAGCAGGCCCTGCAACGCCTGCTCGGCAACTCCGGCCTGAGCTTTCGCCGCACCGACAGTCACACGTTGGCGCTGGAGCCGATGCCGACCGCAGGCGCACTCAATCTCGGCGCCACCACCATCACGTCCACGCGCGACGAATCGATGAGTTATCAGCCACCGGAAACCAGTTCGGTGATGCGCTCATCGGCGTCGCTGCAAGAAACTCCGCAGACGGTCAATGTCATCCCGGCGCAGGTCATTCGCGATCAGGCGCCGCGCAATCTCGACGACGCGCTGGCCAATGTCAGCGGCATCACCCAGGGCAACACCTTGGGCAGTACCCAGGACTCGGTGATGACGCGCGGCTTCGGCGACAACCGCAACGGCTCGATCATGCGCGACGGCATGCCGCTGGTGCAGGGCCGTGGCATGAACGCGACCGTGGATCGCGTCGAAGTGCTCAAGGGCCCGGCCTCGTTGCTCTACGGGATTCAGGATCCGGGTGGTGTGGTCAACCTGGTCAGCAAGAAGCCGGAACTGACCCAGTACAACGCCGTGACCGTGCGCGGTTCGAGCTACGGTGACGGCAAGAACGGCAGCGGCGGCGCCTTCGACAGCACCGGGGCGCTGGGCGACTCCGGCTTCGCCTATCGCATGGTCGTCGATCATGAAGACGAAGATTACTGGCGCAACTTCGGCACCCATCGCGAGATGCTGATCGCACCGTCGCTGGCTTGGTACGGCGAGCGCACCAAGCTGCTGTTCGCCTACGAGCACCGCGAGTTTCTCACCCCCTTCGACCGTGGCACGCTGATCGATCCGCGCACCAACCATCCGCTGGATATCTCGCGCAAGCAGCGTCTCGATGAGCCGTTCAACGACATGGAAGGGCGCTCGGATCTGTACCATTTCGAAGCCGACCACGAACTGAACGACGACTGGAAAGCCCACTTCGGCTACAGCTGGAACCGTGAAACCTACGACGCCAGCCAGGTGCGCGTGACGGCGATCGACACCAACAAAGGCACACTGACCCGCAGCATGGACGGCACCCAGAATGCGATCAGCACCGATCGTTTCACCACCGCCAGCCTCGAAGGCAAGGTGAATGTACTGGGCATGCAGCATGATCTGGTGTTCGGCGTCGACGACGAATATCGCAAGATCTACCGCGAGGATCTGATCCGGCAGAAAAGCCTGACCACGTTCAGCTATCTCAACCCTGTGTATGGCCGCGAAGTGATGGGCACTACGGTGAGTGCGCCCGACAGCGCGCAGACCGACAAACTGCGCAGCGATTCGCTGTTCCTGCAGGATTCGATTCACCTCAACGAGCAGTGGATTCTGGTCGCTGGCGGACGTTTTCAGGAGTACGACCAGTACGCCGGCAAAGGCGTGCCGTTCAAGGCCAACACCGACAGTAATGGGCAGAAGTGGGTCCCGCGCGCCGGTCTTGTGTATCGCTACACCGACGCGCTGTCGTTCTACGGCAGCTACACCGAATCGTTCAAACCCAACTCGACCATCGCCCCGCTGAGCGGCAGCAGTACCGTGCTCGACGGTAGCATCGCGCCGGAGGAAGCCAAGTCGTGGGAGCTGGGTGCGCGGCTGGATATGCCCGGCAGCATCACCGGCAATATCGCGTTGTTCGACATCAAGAAACGCAACGTACTGGTGGCCAATTCCGAAGGCCCGACAACGATTTACAGTGCGGCAGGCGAGGTGCGTTCACGCGGGCTGGAAGTTGACCTGAGCGGGCAGCTCAGCGAGCACTGGAACCTGATCGGCAGCTATGCCTACACCGATGCCGAAGTCACCGAAGACCCGGCATACAAAGGCAAGCGCCTGCAGAACGTAGCGAAGAATTCCGGCTCGCTGTCGGCGGTGTATGACTTCGGCAATGTGTTTGGCGGCGATCAGTTGCGTGTCGGGGCAGGGGCGCGGTACGTCGGCGAACGCGCAGGCAATGCGGTGAATGATTTCGATCTGCCGAGCTACACCGTGGCGGATGCGTTTGCCACTTACGACACCATGGTTGAAGGGCAGAAGGTCAAGTTTCAGTTGAACGTGAAGAACCTGTTTGATCGCACTTATTACACCTCTTCGGCGAGCCGCTTCTTTGTGTCGATGGGGGATTCGCGGCAGGTTTCGCTTTCCAGCACGCTGGAGTTTTGAGTCAACGTCAAAAGATCGCAGCCTTCGGCAGCTCCTACATTTGGAATGCGTTTCCCCTGTAGGAGCTGCCGAAGGCTGCGATCTTTTGACCTTCTAACGCAAAAAAGCCTGCCGATACTCGCCCGGCGTCCCACCCAAAACCTGCCTGAACCGATTAGTGAAATGGCTGGCACTGGCAAACCCGCACGCCAGTGCAATCTCCCCCAAGGGCAGCGCCGTGCCGCGCAACAATTCCCGCGCCCGGCTCAAGCGCCGCGCCAGCACATATTGATGCGGCGGCAGGCCGAAGCTCAGGCGAAACATCCGCGCAAAGTGATACTCCGACAGCGCACACAGCCCGGCCAGTTGCCCGAGGCTGATGGCTTCGCTCAACTGGTTGTCGATGAACTCCACCAGTTGTCGGCGCTGATGCGGTGCCAGCCCGCCCTTGAGGCGCAAGCCCTGACGCGCACCGACATGGCTGAGCAGCGTGTGGCTGATCAATTCGTGGGCGAGGCTGCTGGTCAGCAAGCGCTCGGCCGGCTCTTGCCAGTTCAGATTCAGCAATTGCCGGAAGCGTTGCGCCTGCTGCGGATCTTCGAAAAAGGTCTGCTCGCGCAACTGCATCTCGCGCGGCTCGCGATCGAGCAAAGTCACGCAACCGAGGGCGAATTGTTCGGCGCTGAAATACAGGTGCGCCAGACGAATATCGCCATTGATTACCCAGCCCGATTCATGATCGGCCGGCAGGATGCACAGTTTGTCCGGCCCGCCCTTGCGGCCCGGCTGGCCACGACGGAATGTGCCGGTGCCGCCGGCGACGTAGCACGACAGCGTGTGATGACTTGGCGCTTCGTATTCCTGGGCATCGTGGTGGTTGGTCCACAAGGCCGCAGACATGCCGTCACCGAGCTCGGCGCTGTGCACAAGGCGTGCATTCGGCGAGCGGTTGAGGGCTTGAAAGACTTGCAGGGTATCGATAGCGGCCATGTTCGGTTCTCTCCAACGCCTTGCATCCTACTCCGTAGACGCCGCCCTGCCAGCCTGCCGCCAGACAAAAGCGCAAGATTGTGCAAGCGTCGAAGGCTGCCCGAGGCAGACACTCAAGGCCTGTTTAAGGAGTGTCTGCCATGAACCTGTCGTTGTACCTGCTGACTGTGCTGATCTGGGGCACCACCTGGATTGCCTTGAAATGGCAATTGGGCGTGGTCGAAATCCCGGTGTCGATTGTCTATCGCTTCGGCCTCGCCGCGCTGGTGTTGTTTGCGTTATTGCTGCTCAGCCGGCGCCTGCAACCGATGAACCGCCGTGGGCATTTGATTTGTGTGGCTCAAGGGTTATGTCTGTTCTGCGTGAACTTCATGTGTTTTCTGACCGCCAGTCAGTGGATTCCAAGCGGTCTGGTGGCGGTGGTGTTTTCTACGGCAACGTTGTGGAACGCGCTGAATGCGCGGGTGTTTTTCGGCCAGCGCATTGCACGCAATGTGCTGATGGGCGGTGCGCTGGGGCTGTCAGGTCTGGGGCTGTTGTTCTGGCCGGAGCTGGCCGGGCATCAGGCCAGCCCGCAAACCCTGCTCGGCCTTGGATTGGCGTTATGCGGCACCTTGTGTTTTTCAGCCGGCAATATGCTCTCGAGTCTGCAACAGAAAGCGGGATTGCGACCGCTGACCACCAACGCCTGGGGCATGGCTTACGGCGCAGCGATGCTGACGGTGTGGTGTCTGATCAAGGGCATACCCTTCGACATGGATTGGTCGCCGCGTTATGTCGGTGCGCTGTTGTATCTGGTGATTCCCGGCTCGGTGATCGGCTTCACTGCGTACCTGACGCTGGTCGGGCGCATGGGCCCGGAGCGAGCGGCTTATTGCACGGTGCTGTTCCCGGTGGTGGCGTTGAACGTGTCGGCGTTTGCCGAAGGATATCAATGGACAACACCGGCGTTGGTCGGGCTGGTGTTGGTGATGCTGGGCAACGTGCTGGTGTTTCGTAAACCGAAAGTGCTGTTGTCTACGGCTGAGGGTAAATTGGCTTGATAAAACGAGCGCTGGGTTTCAGCGCTCGACTTTCAGGGTGATATAGATCATCACCGGGAAGATGATGTCGACAATATGCCTTGCCCAGTCCTTGGCATTCCAGGATTGCGAAGTGTCCATGTCGAACCATTCGACACCTACAGTTTGCAGACACACGTAATAAATGAAGATGGCAACCAATATGCCCATGATCGAAAATTTCTTGGCTTCATGGAATGCCGCTGGCGATGCATCGATGTAGCGATACAACTGACAAGTGCCGATCAGGCAAAGCACGGTATAGGTGACTTCCATGGTGATGATGAACCAGTAGATCCGGTGATGGATCATCGGCGAATCGATCGCGCGGTACATGATGTTTTCACTGGCGTTGGTAGTGTCCATGCTCAGGATATGTGCAACGTAAGTGTAGTTGGACTCATAGTCAGTGAAGTTATGAATCATCACCAGCAGGCCAAAGAAACTTATATAAGCCATCAGGATGACTTTGCTGTAACGAATCAGTTTGTCGGTGGTCAGGGTGTTCACGGGATCAGCTCTCCATAGCAAATAATCAATAAGTTGATAAGTTGCGAGAGCTTATATGGCAGTTACTGGGTCTGGCGTTCTTGTTCGGTTGCAAGTTATGTAAGGTGAGGGCCAGCGCAATGTTGCGCTGGCCCTTATTTTCAACCGCGCCAGACTTGCGGGTTGACCAGATCCTGCGGCCGTTCGCCGAGGAGGGCGCTGCGCAGGTTGGCCAGGGCGCGGTTGGCCATGGCTTCGCGGGTCTCGGTGGTGGCCGAGCCGATGTGCGGCAGGGTCACGGCGTTCTTCAATTGGAACAGCGGCGATTCGGCCAGCGGTTCTTTTTCATAGACGTCCAGCCCGGCGCCACGGATGCGGTTGTTTTGCAGGGCTTCGATCAGTGCCGGTTCGTCGACCACCGGGCCGCGCGAGATGTTGACCAGGATCGCGCTCGGCTTCATCAGCGCCAGTTCGCGATGGCTGATCAGGTGACGGGTCTTGTCGCTCAACGGCACCACCAGGCAGACAAAATCGGCTTCGGCCAGCAGCTCATCGAGGCTGCGGAACTGCGCGCCGAGTTCCGCTTCCAGTTCGGTCTTGCGGCTGTTGCCGCTGTAGATGATCGGCATGTTGAAGCCGAAGCGACCACGGCGGGCAACGGCGGCGCCGATGTTGCCCATGCCGACGATGCCGAGGGTCTTGCCGTGCACATCAGTGCCGAACAGCGGGGCGCCGACGCTGGCCTGCCATTGCCCGGCCTTGGTCCAGGCGTCGAGTTCGGCGACGCGGCGGGCGCTGCTCATGATCAGGGCGAAGGCGAGGTCGGCGGTGCTTTCGGTGAGCACGTCGGGGGTGTTGGTGAGCATGATCCCGCGTTCGTTGAAGTAGTCGAGGTCGTAGTTGTCGTAGCCGACCGAGACGCTCGAAACCACTTCGAGTTTTGTCGCGGTTTGCAGTTGTGCGCGGCCGAGTTTGCGGCCGACGCCGATGAGGCCGTGGGCGTGGGGCAGGGCTTCGTTGAACTGGGCGTTGATGTCACCGGTCTTGGGGTTGGGGACGATGACGTCGAATTCTTCTTGCAGGCGTTCGATCATGGGCGGGGTGATGCGGCTGAAGGCCAGGACTGTTTTTTTCATTGGGGTTGGGCTCGTCGGGGCTTGATTGCAAGCACGCTAACATTTTCTTGCTCGGGTTGTCTTGGCGGCCTCTGGGCCGACCAGGTTCTTGGGGTTTTGGGTGAATATCCGTTTCTTCGGGTGTTGCTGATTACGGTTCCGCCCTTACGGCGGGTCACCTTTTTCAAACGCCAAAAAGGTAACCCAAAAGGCTTGCTCCTACGTTCGGCCCTCGCAGGCTCGGGTTCCTTCGCTGCGGGACTGATCCGGGCGCAGCGGCTCCGGTTTGCTTCGCTGCACCTCCTTCCGCTGTGTTCGACTTCGTCGAACGGTCGCTGCGCTCCCACCCCCGGATCAATCCCTCCACTCAGCCTTCCGACGTCGCCGGTGGATCAAGATCAAAAGCACTCGAGCTTGCGCTCATTGTTGAGTGGGGCGGCTTCGCCGCGGGCAGCTGCGCTGCTTTGCCTTTGCTTTTGTAGGAGTGAGCCTGCTCGCGATGGCGGCCTGACAGCCGACCTATTTCTCGCTGATGTACACGATCCAGAATTGTGGGAGCGAGCCTGCTCGCGAAAGTGTCTCCACTGCCAACCTCTGTCTGCCAGATTCACCCCGTCCCTGTGGGAGCTGGCTTGCCAGCGAAGGCGGCCTGACAGCCAACTCACATCTTGCTGATGCACACGATCCAGAATTGTGGGAGCGAGCCTGCTCGCGAAAGCGTCTCCACTGCCAACCTCTCTCTGCCAGATTCACCCCGTCCCTGTGGGAGCTGGCTTGCCAGCGAAGGCGGCCTGACAGCCGACCTGTTTCTCGCTGACGTACTCGATTCAAACTGTGGGAGCGAGCCTGCTTGCGAAAGCGTCTCCACTGCCAACCCTCTCTGCCAGATTCACCCCGTCCCTGTGGGAGCTGGCTTGCCAGCGAAGGCGGCCTGACAGCCGACTCATATCTCGCTGATGTACGCGATCCAGAATTGTGGGAGCGAGCCTGCTCGCGAAAGCGTCTCCACTGCCAACCTCTCTCTGCCAGATTCACCCCGTCCCTGTGGGAGCTGGCTTGCCAGCGAAGGCGGCCTGACAGCCGACTCATATCTCGCTGATGTACACGATCCAGAATTGTGGGAGCGAGCCTGCTCGCGAAGGCGGTTTATCTGACACCTCGAATGTTGAATGTGCCGAAGCCCTCGCGGTCGGGCTCGCTCCGGGAAGATCAGCTGCGTGACGGGGGCTGGTGGATTTCGTAATTATCCAGCACGCGGTTCACCGCCAGTTCCGCCAGCATGATCACCTGCTGGATGGCCAGTATGGTGTGCCGCTGTGGGCTGTCGACGTGGGCGGCGATGTCGCTGCTCATGATGCTCGCCGAGGCGAGGGATTCGCAGGCGTGGGCCAGCAGGCTTTCGTTGTCCTGGTCCGGGGCGACCTGGAACATGGTGCTGGGTTTGTGGCTTTGCTGTGCGGTGGTGGGCGGTTTGAGGTAGTGATCCAGCGCACGCTCGGCGGCGTCGTGGAGTTTCGTTGAGTCGGGGGATTGGTAGGGTGAGGTGCTTTCGGATTCGGGGGGATTGGGTGTGGGTTTGAACATGGTGAAACTCCATTCTGGAAGTGGAGTTCGCCACTGACTGCGACCAAGCAATCGGGTGGCGAACCGTACGCGGGTTGGTCGACCAGGGAATGGAAACCCGGCAGGGCCGAGGCCCTCCCACGCACAGCTCGCCATTAAGCATGCTTGAAAATGTGCGCCATTCTAAACCCGGACGACCAAGTCCGGTCGCTGATTCGTCAGCAACCACCAGATCCTAGCCAGCGTACGTCCGACGGACAACCTGCAAAACCTGTCGGAAACTTCCTTGAAAACACCGCGATGTAGGAGCTGCCGTAGGCTGCGATCCGTTGATTTTTAAACAGCAAGATCAAAAGATCGCAGCCTCGTTGCACTCGTCAGCTCCTACACGAAGTCAGCGGTGTTTAAAGTCAGGTGGCGACGCGCGCGCCAGCCAGACTCCCGCTCAACTCATACGCAACCAGTTCCGCCTGATGCGCCGCCAATATTTCCGGCAACGATCCACGCAAATACTCCACCCAGGTTTTGATCTTGGCATCCAGGTACTGCCGCGACGGATAGATCGCGTAGAGGTTGAGTTCCTGCGAGCGGTAGTTCGGCATCACGCGCACCAGGGTGCCGTTGCGCAGGCCTTCGATGGCGGCGTAGACCGGCAGCACGCCGACGCCCATGCCGCTGGTGATGGCGGTTTTCATGGCGTCGGCGGAGTTCACCAGAAATGGCGAGCTGTTGATGGTCACTGTTTCCTGGCCGTCCGGGCCGTCGAAGGCCCATTTTTCCAAGGGGATCACCGGGCTGACCAGGCGCAGGCAGGCGTGGTTGAGCAGGTCGCTGGGTTTCTGCGCGGCGCCGTTGGCTTTCACGTACGCCGGCGAGGCGCAGACGATGCTGTAGGTGATGCCCAGGCGTTGCGAGACGAAGCCGGAATCGGGCAGTTCGCTGGCCAGCACGATGGACACGTCGTAGCCCTCGTCGAGCAGGTCCGGCACGCGGTTGGCCAGGGTCAGGTCGAAGGTCACGTCGGGGTGGGTCTTGCGGTAGCGGGCGATGGCGTCGATGACGAAGTGCTGACCGATGCCGGTCATGGTGTGCACTTTCAGTTGTCCGGCCGGGCGTGCATGGGCGTCGCTGGCTTCCGCTTCGGCCTCTTCGACATAGGCGAGGATCTGTTCGCAGCGCAGCAGGTAGCGTTTTCCGGCCTCGGTCAGGGCGATGCGCCGGGTCGTGCGATTGAGCAGGCGGGTTTGCAGGTGGGCTTCCAGGTTGGAGACCGCGCGCGAGACGTTGGCGGTGGTGGTGTCCAGTTGCACGGCGGCGGCGGTGAAGCTGCCCGCTTCGGCAACACAACTGAAGGCGCGCATGTTTTGCAAAGTGTCCATGGGGTGCTCTCAAGGGAGATGGCAAATTGTGACACGAAGTTTCAGGGGCTGAGACCCCCGACCAAGGGATTATCTCGTTAACCGTAACAAAGATTCACAGAAATCCCAGCTTATCGCCGCAGAGGCAGCTCCATAGAATTGCGCCGATCCTGTGCCGGCGCTGCCGAAGGCTGCGGTCTTTTGATTTTGTTTTAAGGGAAGCAAGATCAAAAATCGCAGCCTGCGGCAGCTCCTGCATGGTCCTCGATCTATCCCTCTCTCAGGAATTCGCAGCTGTGCCGCGTCGCATCAACAGAGCGCTTTTGCCGCTCAGTGTTCTGGCTTTAACCCTGGCTCTCGGCGGCTGCATCTCTACCCAAGGCATTGCCCCTCACGGCGAGGCACTCGCGGCCGATTCACTGGCCACCGACGCTGCCATTGCCGAGGCCGCCAAAGACGCCCACTGGCCCAGCGCCCAATGGTGGCAGGCGTTTGGTGACGCGCAACTTGATCGCTGGATCGACCTCGCCGTGCAAGGCAGCCCGAGCATGGCCATGGCCGCTGCGCGGGTGCGTCAGGCCAAGGCTATGGCCGGTGTTGCCGAAGCGGCCGAGGCGTTGCAGATCAATGCCGAGTCGACCCTCAAGCGCCACAACTGGCCGACCGATCAGTTCTACGGCCCCGGAGATCTGGCCAACACCACCACGTGGGACAACAACGCCGCGCTCGGCTTCAGTTACGCCGTCGACCTCTGGGGCCGCGAGCGCAATGCCAGTGAACGCGCGGTGGATCTGGCCCATGTGAGCGTGGCCGAGGCGCGCCTGGCGCAACTGGAACTGCAGAACAACATCGTCCGCGCCTACATCGAGTTGTCGCTGCATTACGCCCAACGCGACATCGTCGCCGCGACGCTCAAACAGCAACAGCAGATTCTCGATCTGGCGCAGAAACGCCTGAGCGGCGGGATCGGCACGCACTTCGAAGTCAGCCAGGCCGAAACGCCGTTGCCGGAAACCCATCGCCAACTCGATGCGCTGGACGAGGAAATTGCCCTGAGCCGCAACCAGATTGCTGCGCTGGCCGGTAAAGGCCCGGGCGCCGCCGCGCAACTGCAACGGCCGACGCTGTCCCTCGCGGCGCCGTTGAAGTTGCCCTCGGCATTGCCTGCCGAACTGCTTGGCCAGCGTCCGGACGTGGTCGCCAGTCGCTGGCAAGTGGCGGCGCAGGCGCGCGGCATCGATGTCGCCCACGGCGGTTTCTACCCCAACGTCGATCTGGTCGGCAGCCTCGGCTACATGGCCACGGGCGGCGGCGCGCTGGAGTTTCTGACCGGCAAGAAACTCAACTACAACGTCGGCCCGGCGATCTCGTTGCCGATCTTCGACGGCGGTCGCCTGCGTGGCGAATTGGGCGAAGCGGCGGCCGGTTATGACATCGCCGTGGCGCACTACAACCAGACCCTGATCAACGCGCTGAAGAACATTTCCGATCAGTTGATCCGCCGCGAGTCGATGGACAAGCAGCAGGACTTCGCGGCCGAATCCGTGGCTGCCGCGCAGAAGACTTACGACATCGCGATGATCGCCTACCAACGCGGCCTCACCGATTACCTCAATGTGCTGAATGCGCAGACCTTGCTGTTCAAACAGCAGCAAGTGCAACAGCAGATCCAGGCGGCGCGGTTGAGTGCGCATGCCGAGCTGGTGACTGCCTTGGGGGGCGGCCTCGGTGCCGGTGATGACGTGCCGACAGCCGAGCAGACCCAAGCCCCGAAAACCCCGGCGCTGCTGCGTTGAACTCTAAATCTCTACTGGGAATTTCCTCCTTTGGAGTTGACCCCAAACTCTGTGGCGAGGGGATTTATCCCCGTTCGGCGGCGCAGCCGTCGCAAAGCCAGTGCACGCGGTGTGACTGTGGGAATCGGGTCGTAGTTTTTGGGGCCGCTTCGCAGCCCAACGGGGATAAATCCCCTCACCACAGGTTTTGCAGTGACCACGGAAAACTCTTCAGTTCTCGAACATTGAGCAGGATTTAATGACTCCCTTGCCCGCCCCTCTACGCTGGCTCCACACCCTGGAATGGCGCCGCGGTTTTTTCGACTGGGCACGCAGCGATGGCGTGACCTGGGTGTATATCTTCAAGGTGTTGCTCGCCGCGTTTCTCACCCTGTGGCTGGCGATGCGTCTGGAACTTCCGCAACCGCGTACGGCGATGATCACGGTGTTTATCGTCATGCAGCCGCAAAGCGGTCAGGTGTTCGCCAAGAGTTTCTATCGCTTGCTCGGCACGCTGGCCGGGTCGGCGATGATGGTCACGCTGATCGCTTTGTTCGCGCAAAACACAGAGCTGTTTCTCGGCTCGCTGGCGATCTGGGTCGGCATCTGCTCGGCCGGTGCCGCGCGTTGCCGCAATTTTCGCGCGTATGGCTTTGTTCTCGCCGGTTACACCGCAGCGATGGTCGGATTACCGGCGCTGGCTCACCCGGACGGCGCCTTTATGGCGGCGGTATGGCGGGTTCTGGAAATCTCGCTGGGGATTCTCTGCTCAACCCTGATCAGCGCGGCGATTCTGCCGCAGACCGCCAGTGCGGCGATGCGCAACGCCTTGTATCAGCGCTTCGGCGTGTTCGCGCTGTTCGTCACTGACGGCTTGCGCGGGCGCAGTAAAGCCGAGGCGTTCGAAGCCAGCAACGTGCGCTTCATTGCCGAAGCCGTGGGCCTGGAAGGCTTGCGCAGCGTGACCGTGTTCGAAGACCCGCACATGCGCCGGCGCAACGGTCGTCTGAGTCGTTTGAACAGCGAGTTCATGGGCATCACCACGCGCTTCAACGCCTTGCATCAATTGCTTGAACGCCTGCGCGGCAATGGCGAAGAGCATGTCGTGGCAGCGATCAAACCGGGGTTGCAGGACCTCGCCGAAGTGCTCGACAGCTTCAGCGGTCGCGCGCTGACCAGCCCCGATGCGGCACGTTTGGCGACCGCGTTGGCCACCTACAAGGAAGGTCTGCCGGCACGTGTCCGAACCCTGCGCGGGATCTTTCAGGACACTGCTCCGAGCGAAGCCGAACAACTTGATTTCCACACCGCCTACGAATTGCTCTACCGCTTCGTCGATGACCTGCACAGCTATGCGCAGACCCACGCGTCCCTGGCTGAGCACCGCCACGAACGCGAGCGCTGGGACGAGCCCTTCACCCCGCAAACCAACTGGTGGGCCGCAGCCGCGTCGGGAATTCGTGCCTCGTTCATCCTGATTGTGTTGGGCAGTTATTGGGTCGCCACCGCGTGGCCGAGCGGGGCGACCATGACCCTGATCGCCGCCGCCACCGTCGGCCTTTCCGCCGCGACACCGAACCCCAAACGCATGGCTTTTCAAATGGCCTGCGGGACTTTTCTCGGTGCGCTGATCGGCTTCGTCGAGATGTTTTTCATCTTCCCGTTGATCGACGGTTTCCCCTTGCTGTGCGTGATGCTCGCGCCGGTGATCGTGCTCGGTTCGTTCCTCGCCTCGCGACCGCAGTACGCCGGTGTCGGATTGGGCCTGCTGATCTTTTTCAGCACCGGTTCGGTGCCGGATAACCTGACCATCTACAACCCTTACACCTTCATCAACGACTACATCGCCATGGTCATGGGCATGCTCGTGTGTGCGGCGGCGGGGGCGATTATTCTGCCGCCGAACAGTCGCTGGCTCTGGCAGCGCCTGGAGCAGGACTTGCGCGGGCAAGTGGTCTACGCGATCAGCGGCAAACTCAAAGGTCTGGCGTCGAGTTTCGAGAGCCGCACCCGCGATCTGCTGCATCAGGCCTATGGCCTTGCGGCAGGGCAACCGAAGGTGCAGAAAAGTCTGCTGCGCTGGATGTTCGTAGTGCTGGAAGTCGGCCACGCGATCATCGAGTTGCGCAAGGAACAGGCGATCCTGCCAGTGCACCCGGCGTATGCCGAATCGCAGCCGTGGCGCCAGGCAATTCGCGTGATGGGTCGGGCGTTGGTGCGGCTGTTTCTGCAACCCAACTCCAGCAATCTTGAACGCGCACTGGTCGCTGTCGATCACGCAATCAGCCGTGTCGCCGCCACCGATGAGCCGTTCGCGCCGCACTTCGATACCTCGGCGTTGCGGCGGGTGAAAAGCTACCTGCACTTCATCCGCACCTCGCTGCTCGACCCGCAATCACCCCTCGCCCAATTCCCTTCTGCCCGGCCCGAAGGACTCGCCCATGCCTCGTGAAATCGCCTTCCACGGCGTGTACATGCCGACCATGACCCTGATGTTTTTCATTGCTGCGGGACTGGCCTGGGCAGTTGACCGCTTCCTCTCGGGGTTCGACCTGTACCGTTTTTTCTGGCACCCGGCGCTGCTGCGTCTGAGCCTGTTTACCTGTCTGTTCGGCGCCATGGCGCTGACTGTCTACCGTTGAGAACATCTTGATGAAAAAGTTTTTCAGCCTGCTCGCGACCCTGCTGGTGTTGGCCCTGGCGCTGTGGATCGGCCGCACGTTGTGGGAGCACTACATGAACACGCCGTGGACCCGCGATGGTCGCGTGCGTGCCGACATCATCAACGTCGCCGCCGACGTCACCGGCGAAGTGGTCGAAGTGCCGGTGCGCGACAACCAGTTGGTGAAGAAGGGCGATCTGCTGATGCGCATCGACCCCGAGCACTACCGCATCGCGGTCAAGCAGGCGCAGTCACTGGTGGCTTCGCGCAAGTCGACCTGGGAAATGCGCAAGGTCAACGCGCACCGCCGCGCCGACCTCGACAATCTGGTGATCTCCAAGGAAAACCGCGACGACGCCAGCAACATCGCCGACGCCGCGCTGGCCGATTACCAACACGCCCAGGCGCAATTGGAAGCCGCCGAACTCAACCTCAAACGCACCGAAGTGCGTGCGGCGGTGGACGGCTACGTGACCAACCTCAATGTGCATCGCGGTGATTACGCGCGCATCGGCGAGGCGAAAATGGCCGTGGTCGACATGAACTCGTTCTGGGTTTACGGATTTTTCGAAGAGACCAAACTGCCGCACGTCAAAGTGGGTGACAAAGCCGATATGCAGTTGATGAGCGGCGAAGTGCTCAAGGGCCATGTCGAGAGCATTTCGCGCGGCATCTACGACCGCGACAACCCGGAAAGCCGCGAGCTGATTGCGGATGTGAATCCGACGTTCAACTGGGTGCGGTTGGCTCAGCGGGTGCCGGTAAGGATTCACATTGATGAGGTGCCGGCGGGGGTGTTGCTGGCGGCGGGGATTACTTGCACGGTCATAGTTGACGGCCTGAACTAACAGTATTTCGCGAGAAAGTCAGGGTTCTCGCGATTTTTACTCCTCGACTATGTTTTGTTTGTTTGGTTTTTTCTTTTTTGAAGGTTTGGTTAATTGTAAGTTGCTGTTGTGCTTCGATTTCTTAACTCATTATTGTGTTAGTGTTTTCCTGTCGCCATGAATATGGCACGACCCATTGATATAAGTTTTTGCCGATTGCATTCAGGCCTCGGCATATATTTGCTTTTAAAAAGGAATGTTAAGTTATGGAACTGATTAGTATCAGAATGGACGATCGCGTCAGTCATATAATCAGCGGTGAACCGGTGACTTTAAGTTTTACAATGTTGACCGATGGTACGCCACCTCCCGTAGGCTCGCGTATGCAGTTTCGGGCTCGCGACGGTGCGGCTTTCCTGCACGCTTCGATGCCTTCCAGCGGTGCGCAGATGAGCTATTCAGAAGATTTGAAGATCAGTACTTTGACCATTACCGAAGATCAATTTGAAGGGTGGAATCCGCGGCGCACGCTGACGTTTACAACACCTGTAAACATGGACTCTTCAAAGATTTCCGAGATATTCGGCATAGTTTATTATCAGCCCAGTTATGAGGAAGGATACTTTCCTGTACTCGTCCAGCCAGATGGAAAGCAGGCGATTTCGACCCGTCAGGTATTCGCTGCAAAATGGCAGGATACTGTGACCGGCGGCTGGATCTACAGTTATGACGTTATGGTTAAAGCCAGTGATCAATCGATTGCCCAATGGAAGTTTTCAAGTGCGGGTTTACCGACGGGAACGAGCATTTATGCCAATCCGTGGCTTGATGTAGTGCATGATGCAAAAGAAGGGATTGTCGAATTGGCTACGCCACCGGGTGACCGGTATGTGTTAATCCCGGGCGAGGAAGTCGCAGTCTCCATCCAGTTGTTATACCCCGCGGCAAAGGGACAATCTCCAGCGTTTGAATCCCTGCCCAATCTGACGGCCGTTCCGCGTTGATGCTCCGCAGTTACTAGGTCGTGATTGTTTGAGCTCGCCGCTGGCGAGCTCAAACTTCTGGATCAGAATTTCAGGTGCAACCCGAAGCGCTTCATCAACGTCGATTCCAGCAAACCCTTCGGCAACACCGCCGCCAACAACGGCAACGCCCGACTGCCGTTGCCGATGCGAACCAGCCGTGGCGGCTTGCTCTGCTGCACCGCTTTCAACAGCTCGGCAGCAAACTCACTGGCCGGGGTGGGTTTGTCCTGCGATGCCTTGGCCCGTGCCCGAATGCCTTCCCGCAATGGAAACCACGGCGACTGCTCGTTGATCAATAGCTCGGCTTCATGTCCGGCATTCTTCGCAAAGCTCGATTCGATGGCGCCGGGCTGGACTTCCATCACACGGATGCCAAACGGTCCCAGCTCCATGCGCAAGGCATCGCTAAGCGCATGCACCGCCGCTTTCGACGCGCAGTAGGCGCCGGCAAACGGCGTGACCAAAACACCCGACACACTGCCGATATTCACCACCAGCCCCTTGGCCCGACGCAGCAGCGGAAACAACGCGCGGGTGACGCCGACAATCGAAAATACATTGGTTTCGAACTGGCGCTGCATCGCCTGCACGCCGCCGTCGAGCAGCGGCCCCATCGCGCCGTAACCGGCGTTGTTGATCAACACATCGAGGCCGCCGTGTTGCTGGTTCAGACGCTCGGCGAGTTGCTCAAGCGCGGCGCCATCATTGACGTCCAGCTGAATCGCGGTGAAACCGGCGGCGCTGAGCGCAGCGACGTCTTCAGTCTTGCGCGCACTGGCCCAGACTTCGTAGCCGGCCGCTTTGAACGCGTCGGCCAAGGCGCGGCCGATGCCGCTGGAACAACCGGTAATCAACGCAACGGGCATGGCGCATTCCTTGTGCAAAAAAGTCGGGGGAGGGGATCAGTCGGCAAAACTACCCTGCAAATGCTCGGCGCGAAACTCCAGGGTTTGCGGGCGATAGCCGGGACGCAGCGGCGGCAAGGGCAAGCAATCTTCCCAGGTCGCGCCGGCCTGCAGTTCGCCGGGGCCGCGATAGCGCGGGGCGGTGTATTGATTGTCGGCCAGATTGACCGTATCGCCCGGCGCATGCGCGGCGATGCGCCAACGCAGTTCGGTCAGCGGCACATCGTTACCGTTGTTCATTTTCAATTGCAGCGGCCGGTCGGCCGGGCAATGCTCGGGAGCATAGGCAATACGCAGTTCCAGACGCGCCAGTTGCTTGATCTCGCGGTTGTCCAGCCACACCACCCACATCGCCACGAAGCCGAGGCCGATGGCAGCGGCCACCGACACCGGCAAGGCCTTGGCCGGATAGCGCAGCAGCAGGATCAGCCAGGTGATGACCAGCAGGATGCCGATGAACATGTCGGATAACCTCGCAGAGACAGAGAGGCATCCTACCTAAGCGTGGGGGAGGTTGGCGATGGGCATCGGGACTTGCGGCGTCTGACCGGCTCTTCGCGAGCAGGCTCGTTCCCACAGATATGCATTTGAATTGTGGGAGCGAGCCTGCTCGCGAAGAGGCCATTGCAGGCGACACAGAATCAGGACAAAAAAAGCCCCCGCCCAGCCCGCTGCGGATAGGGAACGCAACGGGCTGGACGAGGGCTTCTCGTTTTAGTGATCGATTACTGCGCGATGGTCTTCACCGACACGCCGCGTTCGATCGGGGTGGAGCGGCCGTAGATATCTTCGAAACGTTCGATATCGTCTTCACCCAAGTACGAACCCGACTGCACTTCGATGATTTCCAGCGGGATCTTGCCCGGGTTGCGCAGGCGATGCACCGAGGCGATCGGGATGTAGGTCGACTGGTTTTCGGTGAGCAGGAACACGTTCTCGTCGCAGGTCACTTCGGCGGTGCCGCTGACCACGATCCAGTGTTCGGCGCGGTGGTGGTGCATCTGCAGCGACAGGCACGCGCCCGGCTTGACCGAGATGTGCTTGACCTGGAAACGCCCGCCCATGTCCACCGAGTCGTACGAGCCCCACGGACGATACACTTCGCAGTGGTTCTGGGTTTCGCTGCGGCCCTGGGCATCGAGGGTGTTGACCATCTGCTTGACGCCCTGGACCTTGTCCTTGTGGGCAATCATCATCGCGTCCTTGGTTTCGACCACGACGATGTTTTCCAGGCCGATTACCGAGACCAGTTTGCCGTTGCCGTGGATCATGCAGTTCTTGCTGTCCTGGATGACCACATCGCCTTTGCTGACGTTGCCGTTGGCGTCTTTCTCGTTGACTTCCCACAGCGACGACCAGCAGCCGACATCGCTCCAGCCGGCGGTCAGCGGCACCACGCAGGCGCGCTGGGTTTTTTCCATCACCGAGTAGTCGATGGAGTTGTCCGGGCAGCAGGCGAAGGTGGCTTCGTCGAAGGTGATGGTGTCGGCGTCCTGCTGGCTGCGCTCAAGGGTCAGGAGGCAGGTGTCGTAGATGTCCGGATCGTGCTTTTTCAGTTCTTCGAGGAAGCGGCTGGCGCGGAACAGGAACATGCCGCTGTTCCAGTAGTAGCCGCCGGATTCGACGTACTCGGTGGCGCGCTTGACGTCCGGTTTTTCGACGAAGTGCGAGACGCGGCTTACGCCTTCCGGCAGCAGCGAATCAGCAGTGGATTTGATGTAGCCATAACCGGTTTCCGGTTTGGTCGCCGGCACACCGAACAGGACCATTTCGCCGTTCTCGGCAGCGACGGTGGCCAGGGCCAGCGCACGTTGCAGGGCTTTCTGGTCTTCCAGCACGTGGTCGGCCGGCAGCACCAGCATCAGTTCGTCACGGCCTTCATTGACCAGCATCATCGCGGTCAGCGCCACGGCCGGCGAAGTGTTGCGGCCGAACGGTTCCATCAGGATGCGCTGGCATTCCAGATTGCGTGCGGCCAGTTGCTCGTTGACGATGAAACGGTGTTCCTTGTTGCAGACCACGATCGGCGTGTCCATGCCTTCGAACACCAGGCGCTCGAGGGTTTGCTGGAACAGTGTGTGTTCGCCGGTCAGGGCGAGGAATTGCTTGGGGAATTGCTTGCGCGAAAGAGGCCACAGACGCGAACCGCTACCACCTGACAAGATCACCGGAATCATAATGTTTACTCCATAAAATGCAGTTGAGAGCTGCAAGCTGCAAGTGGTGAGTTAGAAGCACTTCACTTGCAGCTTGAAGCTAGTAGCTGATAGCTCGAGCGATTAGCGAGTCGACACCGGGCGTTTCACCCAGACTGGCGACAAGTTGCTGCCGTTGCCGGTGACGTACAGCACGGCTGCCTCACCACGCTCCAGAGCGACCGGTTTCACGTCGCCGACTTTCTTGTCGCCTTCGTACAGTGCCAGGCTGACTTTCACCGGGTTGATTTCACGTTCGCCACGACCCTTGGCTGCCACGTTCGGCACCACTTCGGTCTTGCCGTCGGCGGTCTTCAGGGTCAGCGGTTTGTCGCTGAGGTTCTGTACACGAACCAGGGATTTCTGCTTGTTCTTGAACGGCGGCTCTTCGATCAGTTGTGGCGCGCCGGAAGCGTTGTTGACCAGGGTGTAGTAGTGGTCACCGGCGAGTTTCACCGGCAGGGTCTGGCTGCCGACCTTGGCGCTGTAGTCGCCGCCTGGCATGAAGCTGAAGTCGCTGCTGGCCAGTGGCGCGATGTCGCTCAGGTTGGTGCTGCCGACAGTCGCGCTGACTTCAGCGTTGCTGGCGTTGTAGACACGCACGAAGGTCGAGCCTTTCGGTGCGGTCGGGCCGTACAGCGCGGCGTCGCCGCCGGCAAAGGCTGGGACGGAAAGTACGCTGAGGCCAGCAACCAGTGCGAAGCTTTTAGCGAGACGACGAGGAGTTGTAGTGAAAGTCATGGTGTACCTCTCTTTCAGTTTTGCGCCCGATCGGGCGTCTCGGATTTAGTGTTGATGGCTACGTTTTGTTGGCGGGCGCCGGCTTGTTTGAGCTCTGCGACCCACTGCGGGTCGGCGTCGCCGATTTCGTTGTTCACAGGCAGATATCGTTCAGGAAACTCCCAGATCAGCACTTGTGGCGGGCTGTTCTTGAAGTCATCGCTTTTCAGGTAGCTGAGCATCGGCAGAATCGGGCCATGGCCGTCTTCGGCGTAGTTGACGACGTCGCTGTGCAGCGCTTGTTTGAGCGCACCGACGAAGTTCCAGTTGGGGTTGGCGCTGTAGCTGGTGCCGATCAGCGCGACCGGTACTTCGCTGTTGGCGAACAGGGCGTCGTCACCGGCAGGTTGCTCGGCGGCAACGGTGTTGCGTTTGAGCAGTGGCTCAGGCGCCGGCATCATGTTTTCGAACAGCGGATCGAGCGGCAGGAACAGACGCAGATCGCCCTTGTGCGTGACCTTCTCTGCTGGCGTGGTGACGAAGCGCTGTGGCTCGCCGCTCAGCGGGAATTTCTCGGCAATGGTCTTCGCCAGCGTGTTGGCGGCGATCTCGGCGCCTTCCGGCGTCCAGTGGGTGTCGGTGCGCAGGAACACTTGCTGACCGTTCTGCTTGGCCTGTTGCAGCGGGCCGAGCAGGTCAGGGGCGAGGATCTTGTCGGCCGCGACACGGGCGTGGAAATCCTGATACAGGTTCTGGTGAATGCTCGAAGGCTTCACTTCATCCAGATGCTCCGGATACAGACGCACCTTGGCCGGGACGATCGCCATCACCAGTTTCACGCCTTTCTCTTTCAGGGTCTGGCGCACGCCTTCGACCAGCGCGTAGTTGCCTTGCAGGTTTTGCTGTTCGTTGACGATCGGGTTGAATTCTTCATCGCTGTACAACCACTGGTCGCGGCCGAGCACGACGCCCGGACGACCTTCGTTGAACAGTTTGAAATCCAGCGCGGCCCAGAGATTGGTGCCCAGACGCTTGATCGGGAATTCATCGTCGTAGTGGGTTTCCACCGCCTTGGTCCAGCGGCCATTGAGCACCGTCGCGTCGGCGTTGGTGCTGAAGCCGAAGAAGCTGCGAATCGACCACAGACCGAGGACCAACAGCGTCACCAGGAACAGGGCGATGTAGAAGATGCGTAATGAGCGGGTCATGTCAGATCCCTCAGAACTGGAAGTAAAGGAACGGCGAGAAGCTTTGCGCCGAGAGTTTGAGAATCGAGGCGATGAACAGCAGCAGGATCAGCCCGCGCATCACGTAGCGCGACCAGTCAGCGGTCCAGTAGGCCGGTTGCACCTGGGCTTCGACGCCAACGGTGTAGCCAGGTTCGTGGATGCTCGCCGGATTTTCGCCAGGTGCTGCCTTGATCATTCCCGGAGTCGCAGTGGCAGGGCCATCGGCCTCGACGTTGACTTCAGGTTTGGTCTTGGCTGGCGGCTGATTGGTGTACAGATCACGCAGGCCGAAGAACGCCAGGGTCACGTAAGCCACCACCAGGGTTGCCACTTGCAGGCCGGTGAGGCTGGCCTGATTGAGTTCCGACAGCGACCAGTCGCCGAAGCTGAACATTGCGCCGTACATGCGCCCGGCAACGTGCAGGTTCTCGGCACGGAAGATCACCCAGCCCATTACTACCAGCAGGAAAGTCAGTGCCCAGCGGATCGGGTTGAGGCTGCGCGGCGAAGTGTTCAGGCCGAGCATTTTTTCGATCGCCAGCCACATGCCGTGCCAGGCGCCCCAGATGATGTAAGTGATGTTCGCGCCGTGCCACAGACCACCCAGGAGCATGGTCAGGAACAGGTTGCGATAGGTCATCAGCGTGCCTTTACGGTTACCGCCGAGGGTGATGTACAGGTAGTCACGCAGCCAGGTGGAGAGGCTGATGTGCCAGCGGCGCCAGAACTCGGTGATCGACTGGCTGATGTACGGCTGTTTGAAGTTTTCCATGAAGCGGAAACCCATCATCAAGCCCAGGCCGATGGCCATGTCGCTGTAGCCGGAGAAGTCGAAGTACAGCTGCGCGGTGTACGCCAGCGCACCGAGCCAGGCATCACCCGTGGTCGGGTTCTGCAGGGCGAAGCAATGGTCGGCGACCACGGCGAGGGTGTCGGCAATAAAGACTTTCTTGATGAAACCCTGCATGAACCGCGTGCAGCCCTCGGAGAATTTGTCGAGGGTGTGCGTGCGGTTGTTGAACTGATCGGCGAGGTCGCGAAAACGCAGGACCGGGCCGGCAATCAGGTGCGGGAAGATCGCCACGAATGCTGCGAAGTCGATCAGGTTACGCGTGGCCGGAGTGTCGCCACGGTACACGTCGATGATGTAGCTGATCGATTCGAAGATGTAGAACGAAATACCGATCGGCAGCAGCACGTGGGTGAGGATGAACGGCTCGAGACCGAACGAAGTCATGATCTCGTTGATGCTGTCGACACCGAAGTTGGCGTACTTGAAGTAGCCCAGAATGCACAGGTCGACGGCCACGCCGAGCAGCAGCCAGCGCTGCGCCGGTTTGGTTCGCACGCCGGCAGCACCGACCTTGAGGCCGATCCAGTAGTTCCACAGCGTGACCGCTGCGAACAGCGCGAGGAAGTCCACCCGCCACCAGGCGTAGAACACGTAGCTGGCGATCAGCAGCAGCAGGTTGCGATAGCGTTGCCCGCTCAGGTAGTACAAGCCGAGAAAGATCGGCAAGAACAGAAACAGGAACACGTTGGATGAAAATACCATCCCGATCTCTCCATGTTTGAACCAACAGTCAAGGGCCAAAGCCCCCCCAAACCCCCCGTGGTAGTGGAGGGGTGAAACAGTCCTGCGATCGTTCCCACGCTCTGCGTGGGAATGCCTCAATGGACGCTCTGCGTCCGCTTCGGCATGGGACGCGGAGCGTCCCGGGCTGCATTCCCACGCGGAGCGTGGGAACGATCAGCCATCAGTGTTTTCAGGAACCCTTGTTGCCCTTTTCATGCGACGGGTCGTAGACCTTGGTCAGGTCGCCGCCAAGACGGAAGGTCTTGAACGGTTGCATGTCGCGCTTCTTCTCGATCACATCCGGCGCACAGGTGTAGAGCGTGCAGAACGGTTCGAGCCAGGCGAATTTCATGTCCTCTTTCAGGTCGGTCATGTCCTGCTTTTTGCCGTTCTTTTCCTCGAACTCATCAGGGTCCTTGACGCCGGCCAACACGCGATCACCGAGACGCTTCAGTGCGCCGTTGTTTTCCTGACGCAGATCGACACCGTTTACCTGGGCGAAACTGGCGATCATTGCCAGCGGCGGCAGGGCGTAGTTGTGATAGGCGAGGGCGCGTTGCTGGCGCTTGAGTTCGTTGGGCAGGAAGCCATCGGCATCGACTTGATTGACGCCGACCTTGTATTCCTTCACCGCCCAATCAAACAAGTCGCGGCGGTTGGTGGCGACGGCGGTGGCCATCACCGACCAGGCGGCCCAGTACGAGTGGTTGTTGGTTTTCTCCAGCGGCAGGTTGTCCCAGTCGCTGACCACCTGATCAGCCATTTTGCTGAACCAGGCTTCGATCACCTGCGCTTCCTGTTGGTGCTGGGCCAGTGGATGCGAGTCGGAAAATTTCAGGCGAATGTACGACGAGGCCATGCTGCCCAGCGCCCATTTGCGCATCGACTTGCCGGTGTGGTTGAAGTCTTTGGACATCAACGCGTCAGCCTTGGCCCACGCGGTCAGCCAGTTGAGCGTGCATTCGAGCTGCTCCGGGCGACCGTCACGCATGAACTGCATGACGCGCTTGGCGGTGCCGCGCTCCAGCGTAGTGATGTCTTTGGTGGTGTCGCGAAAGGCTTTTTCCGACTGCACGTTCAGCGTCGCGCGGGCCTTGTCCGAACCTTCGTACTTGCTGCGAAATTGCAGCGGACCGGTGTACGGCGCCGGCATCGCGTCGCAGCCATCGCTCTTGTCGCCGGTCTTGAATTTATCCACCGGGGCGAAGTAGCCCTGCGGTGGACGCAATGGCGCGGCGGCCTGAGTTGCCCCGGCGAACATTGCCAGGCTCAGGAGGGTCGGTGCCAACAGGTTTTTCAGTTTCGGATTTCGCATAGCAGACCTCATTGCCCGAGCTGCGCGGTCTGTTGACCAGCGCCCGGGAATACGTTGCGTTTGCAGATTTTCGCTTCGACTTTTTGTGGCGCGGCGTCAGGTCCGGCTTCAGGACCCTGGACTTCGACCGCCAGCAGGTTTTGCGAGGCCCAGTCTTCGTCCGTGCGCAGCTCAAAGGCGAAACGACCGTCGGTGTCGGAGGTTTCCGGTTTCTCGATCTTGATGTCCTCGTGGCGACCGTTCATGTACCAGAGGGTGGCTTGCAGGGTTTTCACCGACGTATCGGCGAAGCGGATGTCGACCTGATGGTTGGCGTTTTGCAGGTTCAGGTTCTTGCTGTTGACCAGCAGTTCTTGCTTGCTGCCCGGCTTCAGCGTGGCACTGGCGGACATCTGCGCGTCTTTGCCTTCGCAACCGTTATCGAGCAGCGCCATCATCTGGCGATAGATGGTTTCCTGGTCGAGGCGATACAGCGGCGAGAATTCCCAGATGAGAATCTTCGGCGGGGTCTTCTGGAATTCTTCGCTGCCGAGGTACTGCAGCATCGAACCTTCGAAGCCACCGCCGGGGAAGGCTACGTTGAGGATGTCGGCGCCGATGGCTTCTTCGAGGAAACCGGCGAAATTGTAGTTCTTGCCGCTGTGCGATGTACCGACCAGGGTGATCTGCGGATTGCCGGAATCGCCGAACAGGTCGCCGTCACCAGCCTCGCCTTTCGGCTCGGTGGTGAACTGGTCCATGTACTGGATCGCGTAGCTGGTGCCGCACAGTTGCCCGGCCATATTGTGCAGAGTGCCGGTCTTGCCCATGCGTCCGGAGCGCTTGGTCTCGAATTCACGCTTGGGAATGTCGGCGAAGGCCGGGATCTGCTTGACCTTTTCGGCGACGATTTTTGCCGTGCGCTGGGCACCGTAAGGTGTCCAGTGCTGGTCGCCACGGAAGTAGAAATCGTGGGCGGGCAGGGTGTCCGGCAGCGATTCGTTGGTCAGTGGCGACAGGTCCGGCACCACGTAGCCCATCTTGGCGAAACGGCCAAGCATGGTCTTGTAGTTGCCCAGCGCTTTCTCGTAATCGAACGCGGCTTTTTCCTGCGGGTTGAGCTTGTTGCGGTTCACCAGGCCACGGGTCGGCTGGTAAACGATCACCAGTTCTACGCCCTTGCTCTTGAACGCATCGTGCAACTGTTGCAGGCGCTTGTAGCCGGCCGGCGTGGTGTTGAACTCGGTGCGCAGGTCTTCCTGGGTACGGAACAGCCAGTCGCCCTGGGCCTGTACCAGGGTGGTGAAGTTCTGCTGATAACGCGTGGTGTAGTTCTTCGCGTCATGGGCGGCCGGGCACAGGTTGCAGCACGGCTCGGCGGTGAACTTCGGCGGCGTGGCGCTTGCGCCTTCAGCGTCGGCGCGGGCGTTGCCGGCAGCGAGAATGCCGAGGGTCAGGGCCGAGAGGCTGAGCAGTTTGATCATGTGTGGGTGCATAAAAATTATCCTCAGTCCTGCATTTCGGTCTGGCGTTCGACAGGGTCGATCAGCACGGCTTTCTGCTGGCGCACCAGCAGGTCGAGAATTTCATCCTGGCGCTCGCCAAGAATGCCGTTGAAGCTGATGCCGCTGGACTTGGTCGGCGCCAGCATCGACACGCGATACAGCTCGACACTCAGCGGCGAGTCGATCGACAGCGGGCCGCTGCCATTGGCCGCCAGCTCGCCGCCGACGACGATCAGCGACACCTGCGCGTCGAACGGGTCGAGCTTGATGTCACGGTCGGTGTCGGTCAGGTCCTTGATGTGGCCGTAGATACCGGTCAGGCCGTTGGTCATGGCGACGTTTTCGTAGAGGCGGATGTTCACGCTGTTACGAATACGGATGCCGTGACGGGTATTGCTGATGACCTTGTTGCCCCACAGCAGGTTGTCGGCGGACTCGTAGAGCGTGATGCCGTCGGTGTGGTTCTTGTAGATCTCGTTGTAGGCAATGATGTTGTTCACGCTGTTACGGTCGATCACCAGGCCCGACAACTTGTTGTCGAAACTCTTGTTGTTGAAGATGAAGCTGTCGTTGACCTCACGGGAAATAATGATCCCGTGCTTCTTCTTCGTGCCGTGGACAGTGTTCTCGGCAATGATCAGACGGTGCGAGCGGTCATGCGGGTCGATGCCGTAGACGATGTTGTCTTTGTAGGTGTTGCCCTTGACCACAAAGTCGCTGGTTTCGTAGCAGTAGAAGCCGTACCACATGTCCGAGAACTCGGAGCCGACGATCCAGCCGGTCGGTTCCGGGCGCTTGAGAACCTTGGCCATGTTCGGCGTGTACTGGGAAATACTCACCCCGTACGACTTACTGTTGGCGTAACCGAAACTGGCCATCTTGCTGTTGACGATGTAGGTCTCGGTGCCGCCCCAGGCGAGCAGGAACGGACGGAATTCCTTCGGCGAACGGAAGGTTGCCGGGCCATTGTCCTTCTCGCGCCAGCCGGTGACTTTGGTGTCACTGACAAACAGTTTGCCGTCGTTGACCAGGAACGAACCGGCCTCCTGCGACAGGCGCAGTTCCTGGGTCTGACCGTCGATTTCGAGGATGCCTTTCTCGCCGACCACGATCGGCAATTTGGCCAGATACACGCCTGGAGCGGTCTCGCTGAAATACTGCTTGGGCAGTTTCTTCGCCAGATCCTTGAGGTTCATGTAGCCGTCGTCGATGAAGATCGCCTGCGGGATGCCGTGCTGACGCACCACCCATTCGGCCATCTTGTTATCGCCGCCGATGAAGTCCTTCAGGGCGTTTTCCTGCATCATCCGGCGCACGCTGATCTTGCCCGGTTTGCTGCGCACGATTTTTGCGGCAGCGGCTTCGGCGGTGAAGCCGGACAGGTCGGGCAGTGTCGGCTTGGCCAGTTTCAGCGCGTCGGTCGGCGCGCTGCTGACGGTGTAGGTCTTGGCCTGTTGCAGTTCCTTGGCCACGGTCGCAGGTTTCGCCGGTTCAACATTGGCGAAGGCGCTGGCGCTGGCCAGCAGCATCGCGCCGGCCAGCAGGCTGAGTGAGCCTGTTCTGGTGCTGATCATGTCGGGCACTCCCTTGGCGGTTTGCATCAGAAGCGCCAGATCACGTCGATGAATGCGCGGTGCATGTAGGAATCAACCTGGCTGCCATAGGCATCGCCCGGTTTGAACACACCGCCACGGAAACGCACCAGTGCCGAAGGCTCGTCGATCGACTGGCTCAACGCCGCCGGCAACAGGCCTTGCTTGAAGTACTTGGTGACGACCAGGTCCATTTCCTGACCCAGGTCCTTGTTGCCATCTTCAAGCGGCAAGGATGTGCTGGAGAGGATTGCGCCGGTGACGTCGTCGGTGTTGTTTTCCACCGCGTTGATGCCGTTGCTGCCGACCGGCTTGTTGCCGTCGACACGCCAGAACTTGTGGTAGATCAGGCTGGCGTCGTACTCGTCGTTGACCATCCACGAACCGAACAGGGTGGCGGTCTGCATGTTGTTCATTTCGCCACGGAACGCTTCGCCGAAACGGTGCACGCGCGAGCGGGTACCGGTGTAGTTGGAGCGGTTGCTCTCCAGACCGTTCTGCTCGTAATCGGCACTGGCGCGGGCGTAGGCACCGCCGACTTGCCACTGCGGATCGAGGCGCAGACGCACGCCGACATCGGCTGCCCAGCCGCTGATGTCATCGCTGCGCTTGGCTTGTGTCGGGCGCGTGCCGTCGGCGTTCAGCGCATTGACCGTGTCGCGGTCGCCGCTCATGCCGGTGATGCTGCCCCAGTAGTTGACGGTGTTGGTGTTGCGCCAGTTGTAGGCGTCGCTGTCGGCAGTCAGGCCGATCCAGCTGATGTCGCCGTTCTCGGTCTTGTCCAGCGAATCGCGCGGGACGCCCGGCTCGGCGTAATCGAGTTTGCCGTCATCGTGAGTGTGGTGGCCGCGAATGCCGACCCACTGGCCCGGTGTCCACTGGTAAGCAGCGTCGGCGTAGGCGTGCAGGCGATCCTTGTCTTTCGGCGCCAGCTCTTTCAAGTCGGTGCGGTATTCGCTGAAACGCTCGGCAACACCGGCGTTGGCCCGCAGCAGGGTGGTATCGAAGGTCCAGTTCAGCGCTTCGATGTTGGTGTCGCGCCATTGGCCGTCGTCATTGCGCAGACGCTGACGACCGAACTTGAGGATCTCGCCAGGGTAGGGCGTGAAGCCGCTGTAGCCGACCCAGAATTCGCGCATCGCCAGGTAGTTTTTCTTGGTTTCGCGATCGCCGCTGTCGGTGGTCTGTGCGCCGTCCGATTGTTGCAGGGTGTCGGTCTCGATGATGTCGGTCGAGGTCACCGCCTGCCCCATCGCATAGGCGCTCCACGCGCCGCTTTCGCCGTAGATCCATGGACGCAGGTCGAGGCCCACGCCGTTGACATCGCCGCCGCCGGCAGTGCCGAGGTCACGGTCGTCTTCGGACTGGCCGGTGAGTTTTACTTCCAGACCGAAGTTCTTGCTTTCAGTCATCGCAGCCAGTGTCGGGCAAGACCAGAGCAGCGCGAAGGTGAGGCCAATACCGGCCTTCACGAATGGGTTCAGCTTCATAGTTTTTCCTCGCCGTCTTCTTCTTGCAGGGCGTGCAGTTGCAGCGTGTTCGAGTTCAGGGCGCCACGGCTGGCCTGTTCCTGTTGCAACAGGCGGCGGGCTTCGGGCAGGCGCTCGGGCGGCAGTTGCGCCTCGAGGGTCGCTGCCAGTTCATCGGCTTGCGGGGTGTTCTGGGCCTTGGCCAGTTGGCTGAACACGTAGGCATTCAGCGGATCGGGCTTGGTGCCCTTGCCTTGGGAGAACAACTGGGCGATGGCGAAGTCGGCACTGTTCTGGCCGTTGCGCGCAGCGGTCAGCAGGTGGTCGAGAGCCTTCTGCGGATAGACCTTGCCCAGGTAGCCACGACGGTAGATCTGGCCGAGGTAGTAATCGGCAGCGACTTCGCGGCCGACGGCTTTCTGGAAATGTTCCTCGGCGACTTTCGCGTCAGCCGGGACCATTTTGCCTTCGTAGTAGACCTTGCCCAGCAGCAGTTCGGCGCGCGGCTGGTCGGCGGCGCGGCCGTTGTCCAGGTACTTCATCATCTGGTCGACGTCGCCCAGTTCGGGGAAGTCGTAAAGCAATTGCGCGAGGGTGACCCACGACGCCGGGTAGCCCGGAGCGATCGGCTCGAGCAGCGCCTGCGCGGTTTTTTCGTCGGTCTTGCCCAGGGTCGAATCGGCCAGCACGCGGGCTACGGAGTCGACACGCTGCGCGGTGACGGTGCCACGGCTGTAACCGGCCTGCATCTGCTTGATCAGCTCGGCCTGTTGCTCCGGCTGGCCACGTTTCTGGTAGACGGTGGCCAGTTCGACGTAGCAGATGTCGGTGGTGTTGAGCGCGGCCTTGCAGATTTTTTCCACGTCATCCAGATGCTGGTCGTAAGTGCCCTGGGTGCGATACAGCAGCACCTGCGCCAGACCCGCTTCCGGGTAGCCCGACTTGCGCCACTGATCGATCTGCTGCTGCGCGTTGATGTTGGGGAAGCTGTGCGGGTATTGCAGATACAGCATCGCCAGCGGGATCAACGTGTTGCCTTCGCCATTGGCGGCGGCTTTTTTCAGCAGGGTTTCGGCTTCGTGGTGCTCGGCTTCGGTGGAGCCCGGCTTGGCCACCAGCAGACGACCGAGACGTGCCTGGGCACGCGGCGATACGCTGGCCGCTGCACGGTAAGTCGCCTCGGCCTGTTTCATCTGCGCCGGGTCGCGGCTGTCGACCTGGATATCAGCCAGGCCGACTTGCGCCTCGCTGTAACCCAGATCGGCCAGTTGCTGGTAATTCTGCGCAGCGGTGGCGGTGTCGCCACGCTTGAGCGCTTCGTTGGCCAGACGCTGGTCGGGCAGCCCGGCGCAACCGGCCAGACTCACTGCCAATGCCAGGGCACACAGTGATAGCGGTGTTCTGAGGATGGGTGGAGTAGTCACAGGCATGTCCTCGACTTAAAGACCGGCAGCCATGGCTTTGTCGATCAGCCAGTTCAGGTTCGGGCCACGGTCGCTGTTCACTTCCACCGGGCGGCCGGCGAGGCTGCTGTCGAGCGGCTCGTCAGGCTGGATCTGCACGCGGATGTCGGAGGACAGGTCGGCGCTCTTCAGGCTGGTGCTGCTGACGATCTTGCCGGTGCGGGTCTTGTCTTCGCCGGCGATCTGGAAGCTCACCGGAGTACCTGGACGCACGTCACCGAACTGGCGATAGGAGAAGCGTGCTTCAACGTTGGCCTGGGTGTTGCGCGGCACCAACTGGAAGATCACGTCGCCCTTGCTCGCGTACTGACCGTCAGCCACCAGTTGCTGGGCCACGGTGCAATCGCACGGCGAGGTCAGGGTGCCGGTCATTTGCTTGCCAAACAGCTCTTCAACCTTGGCCGGGGCCAGTTGGTCTTCGGCCAGATGGCCCTTGAGTACGTCGAGCATGCTGGTGCTGAAGGTCGCCAGCGGTGCGCCTTTGGCGGCAACGCCGTCGGACTTGACCAGGCTTTGTACGGTGCCGTCGCGCGGCATGGTGATGTTCATCCCCGGCACGCTGACCAGACCGGCCTGGGCATGGCTGACAAAGTACATGCCATACACCGACTTGAAGATAAAACCGGCAGCGACCAGGCCGACAGCGAAAATGCCGGCGCTGAAGGTCACGGCTTTCAGACGGCCGAACGGGGTCATGCCGGTGTCGTTGGTCTTGTTCTTGCGCGCCTTGGTGAAGTTGTCGCGCTGCAGGGTCGCCAGCACTTCGCCGATGCTGACGATGTCGCCGGCCAGGTGCGAAGTGATCAGGTGGCGCAGGGTGGAAATGTCCTGCGGCTCGAGGTTCTGGAACTGGCAGCCGGCGCGGCCGGTGGCACGATCGAAGGAACGCACCTGCAGTTCAACGTCCATGGCCAGGCCGAGGTTGTCGATGACAAATTGCAGACGCGCCTTGTACACCTCGCCGATGGTCAGCGGCATCTGCCCGGCGTTGAACGCCAGACCGCCAGCCGACAGATCGAGGACCCGCGCTTCGAGCGGAGTCCGGTCAGGGCCGAAGAAACGCAGCTTGGCCGGGATTTTCACGCGAGCGTGCTGGCGCTGGGCTTCGGATTCATGCACTACGTTGACGTTGACGGCGGTATTCATAGGGGCGATTTCCTTGTTAATTCAATAGGAGCGGGTCAGACCATCATCAGCAGCACGGCGACAAAAATGCTGCCGGCGGAGAAGGTCATGGTCCGAGACGACCAGGTGTTGAACCAACGTTGAAAGCTGGCGAGATCACGGGTCAGGGATGTGGGCTGGCGAGTCCAGGATTGTTGGTCGAGGCGGAAGAACACGTAGATCTTCACCAGGGCGCCAACGATCTGGTTGTAATACAGAATCGCCGGGTAAGCAGGGCCGATGCGGTGACCGGAACACGACAGCAACAGCGTCAGGATCAGGCGGGTGATGCCGATCCACAGCAGGTACACGAGGATGAACGCGGTGCCGTACTTGAAGCTGGCGATCAGTGCGACGGTCAGGCCGAGCAGCGAGGTCCACATCGACACGCGCTGGTCGAACAGCACCACCGAGGTGAATACGCCGAGGCGGCGGATACCCAGACCCAGTGCACGGGAGTTCTGGCGCAGGTTGTTGCCGTACCAGCGGAACATCAGCTTGCGGCTGGCCTTGATGAAGCTCTTTTCCGGCGGATGCTCAACGGTGTTGATCGCGGCGTCCGGCACGTAGAAGGTGTCGTAACCCAGGCGCATCAGGCTGAACCAGCTCGACTTGTCGTCACCGGTCAGGAACTTGAAGCGGCCCAGACGCCAGTGTTGCAGCGAGTCGCTTTCAACGTCGGCGATGAACTCCGGATTGGTCACCACGGAGGCTTTGAATACCGACATCCGACCGGTCATGGTCAGTACGCGCTTGGACAGGGCCATCGAGCACATGTTGATGTGGCGCTGGGCGAAACGCAGCTTGTGCCATTCGCTCATGATGTAGCCGCCGCGCACTTCGCAGAACTCGTTGGTGGTCAGGCCGCCGACATTGCCGAACAGCTGGAACCACGGCACGGTCTTGCGCACGACGCCTTCGCCGAGCACGGTGTCGCCGTCGATCACGGCCACCACGGCACGGTCGTCCGGCAGGTGACGGGAGATCGCGCGGAAACCGAAGGCCAGACCATCGCGCTTGCCGGTCCCGGGGATACGCACGAAGTCGAGCTTGACCCGCTCCGGCGGATTCATCCGCGCCCACAACGCCTTGACCAGCAGCTCGTCGGACATTTCCACGATCGAGCAGACAATGGTGGTCGGCAGTTCGCAGTCGATGGCTTCGCGGATCACCGAGCTGTAGACCTGCGCGGTGGTCAGCGCGTCAATACGAAAGCTGGTGACCATCAGAAACACATGCGACGGATCGGCCGCTTTACCCAGCTTGCGTACTTTGCGACGCAGGTGGGGGTAAACGATGTAGAGAAAAATCATGCCGCGCACAAAGTGCGTTGCACCCATCGAGTAGCGCCAGATACCCACGGCGCCAATCAGGAAAATGAAGTCCTTCGACTCGGAGTCGAATGTGGACGTGGGCAGCATCAAGGCCAGGCCCATCAACAAACTTAGGTAAAACAGCCAACCGGCGGCCTGAAGTAGGCCGTGTCTTAGCCTGTGCATAATCTGCATCCGTCTCTATCTCGGGCTGGGCCCGATGGGGTTAAGGCAGGCTCATCAATGGCCCACTGTAGGAGCTGCCGAAGGCTGCGATCTTTTGATCTTCTGGGTGTTCACTCACGACTCAAGTGAGCCCGGTAAAGATCGCAGCCTCGTTTTCACTCGTCAGCTCCTACCACGGGTTCACACAGTCAGTGCGCGGCGACGCGGTATGCGGTGCCGCGCAATGTCTGCTTACCAGCAGATCCCTTCGGTGCGGCTACCGGCGCTGGTGGACTTGGACATGAAGCCCACCAGGTCGATGACTTGCTTGCCCTGCGGCGCTTCCTGGGCCAGCGAACGGAACTTCTCGTCGCGGTTGCCGAGGATGATCACGTCGGAGTTGTCGATCACCGAGTCGAAGTCGGAGTTGAGCAGGGACGATACGTGCGGAATCTTCGATTCGATGTAGTCCTTGTTCGCACCGTGGACACGGGCGTATTCGACGTTGCTGTCGTAGATGCTCAGGTCGTAACCCTTGCCGATCAGCATTTCCGCCAGTTCGACCAGCGGGCTTTCGCGCAGGTCGTCGGTGCCGGCCTTGAAGCTCAGACCGAGCAGGGCGACTTTGCGTTTTTCATGGCTTTCGACGATATCGAAGGCGTTTTGCACTTGCGACTCGTTACTGCGCATCAGCGAGTTGAGCAGCGGCGCTTCGACGTCCAGGGAACCGGCGCGGTAGGTCAGCGCGCGCACGTCTTTCGGCAGGCACGAGCCGCCGAACGCGAAGCCCGGGCGCATGTAGTACTGGGACAGGTTCAGGGTCTTGTCCTGGCAGACCACGTCCATCACTTCACGACCATCGACGCCGACCGCTTTGGCGATGTTGCCGATCTCGTTGGCGAAGGTCACTTTGGTCGCGTGCCAGACGTTGCAGGTGTACTTGATCATCTCGGCAACGGCGATGTCCTTGCGGATGATCGGTGCGTCGAGTTCTTCGTACAGCGATTGCAGAACGTCGCCCGACGCGGTGTCGAACTCGCCGATGACAGTCATTGGCGGGTGATCATAGTCAGCGATGGCGGTGGATTCGCGGAGGAATTCAGGGTTGACCGCAACGCCAAAATCGACGCCAGCCTTCTTGCCCGAGCAGTCTTCCAGAATCGGGATGACCACGTTGGCCACGGTGCCTGGCAACACGGTGCTGCGCACGACGATGGTGTGACGGGTGGTTTTTTCACGCAGGACAAAACCGATCTCGCGGCACACAGCCTCGATGTAGTTCAGTTCCAGGTCGCCGTTCTTTTTGCTCGGCGTGCCGACGCAGATCATCGACAGGTCGGTATCACGAATCGCCTCGGCGAAGTTGGTCGTACCGCGCAGACGAGCGGTCTGGACTCCCTGTTGCAGCAGTTCGCCCAAGCCCGGTTCTACAATCGGCGATTTGCCGGCGTTAATCATGTCGATCTTGTCTTTGGCAACATCGACGCCAACTACGTCATGGCCCCGTGCAGACAGGCAACCGGCACATACTGCGCCAACGTAACCCAAACCAAATATGCTGATGCGCATCGCAATTACCTCTGTATATATCAGGCCTTAGAAGGCCGGAGTTAATGGTGTTCAGCGGTCACTAGTGCACTCGGAAGTGCGGCTTACAGGCGCCACAATGCCGTGTGCAGGCATACAAAGTTCCGAGTGTCTAATAAGTGCACTCAAGATGTGCGCAACTAGGCCTTGTTGTTATGACTTGCCCTGTTATGCAGCCGATCTTCCGTGCGGGAAGACTCTAGTGCAGTCGTGTAGCCTGCTCGACGTCCGGTAGGGAGCCGGTAAATCAAGCAGTTAGGTGCTCAGGCGAGCACGTTTATAGGGGCGCGGCCTTGGCCTTTGTAGGGGATATTAATGGTGCGTATCTCCTGTCCTTCGATTGTTTTGAGACTAGTTAGTCACTCAGGCAAGTTGCTGTGACAACTTGGTTACATGGCTATCAGCTCTGCGTAAGTTATCTCGTACAAACTCGGCGAGAATCGTTACCGGTGGTATGAGCAACGCATTTGGACATAGTTCCAGCCCGCTCATCGTGCCAGTCGAAATTTTTTGAAATATTGATGAAGATGGCACTGGGTGCAAATTGATAGCACTAACGATTTCGCCCTTTAGTTATCGGGGCGAAACCGGGGCCGATAGTTTTGTGCCACTACGGGTAAAAAATTTAGGTGCCACTACTGAAAAAAAACTTCAGTGTCGAGTGAAACTAAAATTAGAAAATAGAGTGTGGTTTTATTGGCGCCATGAATTTGGCGATATCTCGCGGGGGGATTTTGACTTCGGGCGGACTGCACGACTCCCGAAGAAAAGAGTCGTGCAAAGGGCATGCTTTATTCCGGGGCGTGATCGCGCAAAAACACCAGATTGTCGGGTTTCGATTGCTCGGCGCTGTAGCGATAACCCTGCACATCAAATCGCTTGAGCTGAGCCGGGTCGTTGATGCGTTCCTCAATCACAAAACGGCTCATCAGGCCGCGCGCTTTTTTCGCGTAGAAACTGATGATCTTGTACTGGCCGTTCTTCTGATCCTTGAACTCGGTGTTGATGATCCGCGCCTTCAACGCGCTGCGCTTGACCGCGCAAAAGTATTCGTTGGATGCAAGGTTGAGCAGTACGTCATCGCCTTGCTCGGCCAGCGCTTCGTTCAGCCACTCGCTGATGCGCGTGCCCCAGAACGCATACAGATCCTTGCCACGGGCGTTGGCCAGTTTGGTGCCCATTTCCAAGCGATAGGGTTGCATCAGGTCCAGAGGCCGCAGCAGGCCATATAGGCCGGAGAGCATGCGCAGGTGTTTTTGCGCGTAATCGAATTGCGCCTCGCTGAAGGATTGCGCGTCGAGGCCGGTGTACACATCACCCTTGAATGCGAGCAGCGCCTGCTTGGCGTTCTCTGGGGTGAAGGCGGGTGTCCAACTGCCGAAACGCGCGGCGTTGAGGCCACCGATCTTGTCGGACACGTGCATCAACTCGCTGATCTGCGCCGGGCTCAGCTCGCGCAGCTGCTGGATCAGTTCCTGGGAATGGTCGAGGTACTGCGGCTGGGTAAAGCGCTGGGTCGCCGGCGGTGTTTCGTAGTCGAGGGTCTTGGCGGGGGAAATCACCATCAGCATGAAGTCGTCTCCTTTAATCGTGGGGGCGATTCTAGGGGGTTGTCCTTGTTGACTCCAGCTATCAAGCCCATAGGTGATCGACGGCTTAACTCAGACCCTTTGTGGGAGCGAGCCTGCTCGCGAATGCGGATTTACATGATCGTTCCCACGCTCCGCGTGGGAATGCAGCCCGTGACGCTCTGCGTCACAGTCGTCGGACGCGGAGCGTCCGGGGAGGCGTTACCACGCAGAGCGTGGGAACGATCATCCGTGGCTGAGGGGGTATAGGACAGGATCAGCTATAGTGCCGCGCGGGTTTTGTTATGGAGACATCCCTTTGCGCATTGTTCTTTTATTCACCACGTGGCTTTTGAGCTTCGGCGCCATGGCGGCGCCCGGCGATGCGGCGACGCTGGATCGCACGACCTGGCCGGAGCAGCTCAGCAATCCGACCCTGTTCGACGTCGCGTCGCGGGCGGAAATCCTCATGTTCGCTCGCGGCCTGCTCGGCACCGAGTCCATCGACGAGGCGGCACTGGCCCAGCGCCTGGGCCTGCGCACGGTCAATATCGATGCGGTCAATCAGCTGCGCCAGCGTCTCTGGCAGCGCTTGCTCGCCAACTACAACCACGCCCAGCAAAGCTGCGATCAGGACGCCTCGTTCTGCTTCCTCGTCGAAGACCTGCCGACGCTGCGCGAGCAGGCGGCCAAGTTCGTCGTCAGCGACGACAGCTATTACACCAAGTGGGCCGAGCCGAGCCGGATCTTCCATTTGCAATACCTCGACGAGCTGATGCGCAAGGCCGCGCTGTCACCGCAAACCAGTAACGAATTCGATCGTTTCGGCGACTACGAGCGCAACGGCGACGACATGCACGACCGGCTGTTTCTGCTGACTTTCGACAGCGCCGCCAACGCGCAACCGGACAACACCGACTGGCTGACCGAATACCTGCGCAAGTCCAATCTGAGCGGAACGTTCTTTGTTCTGGGCAAGGATATTCAGGCACGACTCGCCGGCCGTTCGGTCAGCAGCCTGCAAGCGAGTTTCTCCCGGCAGTGCGTGGGCGTGCAGGGCTGGGAGTTCCGCTCCCATAGCCATTGGCAGGACTGGCAGGATTCGGTACGGCGCAGCGCCGACCTGGTGAAAAACAAACTGCCGGAAAACTACGTGCCGCTGTTCCGTCCACCGGATGGCCAGCGCCGCACTGACGCACAAGGTTTCTTCAATAGCCAGGGCCTGCAAGTGGCGCTGTGGGACATCGATGCCCAGGACGGTGCCGGCAAACTCAAGGGCCCGGCGAGCGCGCAGCGAGTGTTGACCCTGATGCTGCTGTGGCGGCATGGGGTGATCAATTTCAACATGAAACAGGATGCGGTGAAGACGTCCTTACCGTGGCTGATCACCCAGACTGCGCAGAGCGGCATCGGTTGGGAAGACTGTCAGGACGCGTTTCGTTGAGAAACGACAAAAAGCCCGGAAACATTGGGCTTGGGGTAATTTTCAGGAGGAATTCGATGCAGGCGGACTTCCGACTTTAGCGGGGTACGGGGAGTCCGCCAAGGGCTTTTCGTCACTCTGCAAAATAAACTTAAAAAAACCGTCAAAGTGCTTTTTTATGTCATCGGTTTTGGAGTATTACGAAGACAGACCGCCGAAACCTGCAACACAGGTGGCGTCTTCCCAGACTCCTATTGTGTGCAGTTCATCCAGGCCCTCGTGGATGAATTCGGCAGTCACCTCGAGGCGCAGCACTGTCACGGTATTGCGTCGAATGGCTCCCACAAAGGTGACCGAGTATGGATGATCACGGACGCAGCCCTTCCTCCAACCAGCCAATCCTGTATGTACTCGATACCAACGTATTGATTCACGATCCAAATGCCCTGCTGAATTTCGAAGAACACCACGTCGCCATCCCGATGACCGTGCTGGAAGAGCTGGACAAGCTCAAGAGCGGCCATCACAGCGTGGCCGCCGAATGCCGTCAGGCGATCCGTCTGATCGACAAGACCCTGGGCGATGCGTCCCCCGAGGACGTCGAACTCGGTGTGCCGATCCAGCGCGGCAAGGGCGGCCCGAAAGGCTTGCTGTCAATTCTGATGAGCAAGCAGGCCGAGTCGAACCTGATTCTGCCCGAGCACCTGAACGACAACAAAATCATCAACCAACTGATTGATCTGCACACCCGCGATCCGCAGAAACCGGTGGTGCTGGTCACCAAAGACATCAACATGCGCCTCAAGGCGCGCGCCTGTGGCATCGATGCCGAGGACTACAGCACCGACCAGTTGGTCGATGACGTGTCCCTGCTGCCCAACGGCTACCACAACATGACCGGCTCCTTCTGGGACCGCGTGAGCAAGGTCGAAACCCGTCAGGACCACGGCCGCACCTGGCATCAGGTGCAACTGATCGACAACCTGCCGGCCGTGCACATCAACGAGTTCATCATCGACGAGCAGGGCTTTGTCGGCTGGATCAAGGAAATCCAGGAAGACCGCCTGCTGATCCTCGACCTGCACCAGGAACCGCTGCTGCATCAGGAGGCCTGGGGCCTGAAGCCGCGCGACATCTATCAGAGTCTGGCGCTGTATGCGTTGCTTGACCCGGACATTCATCTGGTCAACCTGTCCGGCGCCGCCGGTTCCGGTAAAACCATTCTGGCGCTGGCCGCTGCGATCGAGCAGACCATGGTCAGCAAACGTTATCGCCGCATCATCGCCACCCGCAGCGTGCAGGGCCTGGACCAGGAAATCGGTTTCCTGCCCGGCACCGAAGCGGAGAAAATGGAGCCTTGGCTGGGCGCCATCACCGACAACCTCGAAGCCTTGCACATGGATGACGAAAACACCCATGGCAGCGTCGACTACATCCTCAGCAAAGTGCCGTTGCAGTTCAAATCGCTCAACTACATTCGCGGTCGCAGCTTCCAGCAAAGCCTGATCCTGATCGACGAATGCCAGAACCTCACGCCGCACCAGATGAAAACCATCATCACCCGTGCCGGCGCCGGTTCCAAAGTGGTGTGCCTGGGCAACCTGGCGCAGATCGACACCCCTTACCTGTCCGCGACCAGCTCCGGGCTGACCTACCTGACCGAACGCTTCAAGGACTTCCCCAACGGTGTGCACATCACCCTGCAAGGGGTGCCTCGCTCGATCCTGGCCGAATACGCCGAATCGCATCTCTAAGAGGAGCAGCTACAAGCTTCAAGCCGCAAGCTACAAGTGGTCCGAGTGAAATTCACTTGCCGCTTGAAGCTTGCGGCTTTCGGCTGTTTAAATGCGAGCTTTCCTGACGCCTGCCTACCGCGCTTTAACTTGCCGCTTGTAGCTTGCCGCTCGCAGCTGCCTCAAGGAGGCCCTCGTGCTGACTCATCTCGATTCCCAAGGTCGCGCCAACATGGTCGACGTCACTGAAAAAGCCGTGACGTTCCGTGAAGCGACCGCTCAAGCGCTGGTGCGCATGCTCCCTGAAACCCTGCAGATGATCGTCAGCGGCGGCCACCCCAAGGGCGATGTGTTCGCCGTTGCGCGCATTGCCGGGATTCAGGCGGCGAAGAAAACCAGCGATCTGATTCCCCTGTGCCACCCGCTGATGCTCACCGGCGTCAAAGTCGAGCTCAGCGCCGAGGGTGATGACAGCGTGCGCATCGTCGCCCGCTGCAAGCTGTCCGGGCAGACCGGTGTCGAGATGGAAGCGCTGACCGCCGCCAGCGTCGCCGCCCTGACCATTTACGACATGTGCAAAGCCGTGGATCGTGGCATGACCATCGAGAGCGTGCGTCTGCTGGAGAAAGTCGGCGGCAAGAGCGGCCACTTCCAGGCGGAGCAGCCATGAACCTGACCGTGAAGTTTTTTGCCCGTTACCGTGAAGCGCTTGGCGTGGATTCGGTAGAGGTTGAAGGTGATTTCGCCACCGTCGATGACGTACGCGCACTGCTCGCGCAACGTGATGGCGCCGAGGTGCTGAGCGAGCAGAACCTGATGTGCGCACGTAACGAAGACCTCTGCCAGCTCGACGAGCCGGTGGTCGATGGCGACGAAGTGGCGTTTTTCCCCACCGTGACCGGAGGCTGAGCATGGCGATTCGCGTGCAGGCCACGCCGTTCGATCCGGGCGCTGAAGTCAATGCGATGCACGCGGCCAACGTCGGCGTTGGCGCGGTGGTGAGCTTTGTCGGTTACGTGCGCGATTTCAACGACGGTCTCGACGTGGCCGGGATGTTCCTCGAGCACTATCCGGGCATGACCGAAAAGGCCCTCGGCAAGATCGCTGTCGAAGCTGAGCAGCGCTGGCCGCTGTTGAAACTGGAAGTGCTGCACCGCATCGGCGCGCTGGAACCGGGCGAACCGATCGTCTTCGTCGGCGCCGCCAGCGCCCACCGCCAGGCCGCGTTCGATGCCTGCGCCTTCGTCATGGACTACCTGAAAACCCGCGCGCCGTTCTGGAAGAAAGAAAACACCAGCGATGGACCACGTTGGGTCGAAGGGCGTGACAGTGATCATGCCGCCGCTGATCGCTGGAAAAAGTAATTCCTGTAGCGCCCCTCAGTACGCCTTCGCGAGCAAGCTCGCTCCCACATTTGAAATGCGTTCCCCTGTGGGAGCGAGCCTGCTCGCGAAGGGGCCTTCTGAAACACCAAAAATTCCTACCGCTCTGCCGGATTGACGATTTGTACCTGAGAGTCCAGTATGGATTTCCAAGTACAAAAAAAGCTTCTGTCTTGCAGCTATCAGCTTGCCGCTTGTAGCTGCTCTTCTTCGCCAAACCAACAACAACCCGCGAGAGAACGAACATGAAGAAACTCCCCCTCATCACCGGCCTTGCCTTCAGTCTGCTGGCCTGTGCCAGCACCTTTGCCGCCGAGAAAACCTTGCGCATCGGTATCGAAGCGGCCTATCCGCCGTTCGCTTCGAAAACCGATAAAGGTGAAATCGTCGGTTTCGACTACGACATCGGCAACGCCCTGTGTGCGCAGATGAAGGTCAAGTGCGTGTGGGTTGAAGGTGAGTTCGACGGGCTGATTCCTTCGCTGAAAGTGAAGAAGATCGACATGGCGCTGTCGTCGATGACCATCAATGAAGATCGCAAGAAGTCGGTGGATTTCAGCCACAAGTACTACTTTACTTCTTCGCGTCTGGTGATGAAGGAAGGCGCTACGGTGGATGATCAGTACGCCAGCCTCAAAGGCAAGAACGTCGGCGTGCAGCGCGCGACCACCACTGATCGTTACGCCACCGAGGTGTTCGAACCCAAGGGCATCAACGTCAAACGCTACAGCAACAACGAAGAAATCTACATGGACCTGGCGGCGGGGCGCCTTGATGCGATTTTTGCCGACACCATTCCGCTCAATGACTTCCTGTCGATGCCGCGCGGCAAGGGTTACGCGTTTGTCGGGCCGGAGCTGAAGGATCCGAAGTACGTCGGCGAGGGCGCGGGGATTGCCGTGCGCAAGGGCAACGGTGAACTGGTCAGCCAGTTGAACAGCGCCATCGACGGGATTCGCGCGAATGGCGAATATCAGAAGATTTCCGAGAAGTATTTCAAGACCGATATCTACGGCGATTGATCAAGCGCCTTCGCGAGCAGGCTCGCTCCCACAGGGGTAACGCATTCCAAATGTGGGAGCGAGCCTGCTCGCGAAGAGGCCAGCGCTGGCGATGCAAATCTTCAGCCCTTCAATTCTTTCAAATGCTTGTACACCGTCGCCCGCCCCATGTTCAGCACATTGGCCACGTAGTTCGAGGCGCTCTTGCCCTTGAACGCGCCTTCGGCGTGCAGCGCCAGCACCAGTTCGCGTTTGTGATCGCGGGTCAGCAGGTTCAGGCTCAACTGCCGCTCGCGCAACCAGGCGTGGAGGAAGGTGTTGATGCGCTCCTGCCAGTCATCACGGAACAGCGAGTCCGGCTGCGGAATCAGTTTGCTCGGCGAGAGAAACAGATCCAGCGCCGCCTTGGCGTTCTCGAACAGGGAAATATTCAGGTTGATGCACAGCACCGCCAGCGGACGGCTTTCGCTGTCGCGCAGCACGGTGCTCAGGCTACGAATTTTCTGACCGTCCCAGTTGAGCTTTTCGTACGGGCCGATGTTCCTGTCGCTGACATCCTCGCTGAGCATGTCTTCCAGCGATGAATCGTCGCCGATCTCGCGCTTGGACAGGTTGTTGGCGATGTAGTCGACCTTCTGCGTACGCAGGTCGTGCAGCACCACCTCGGCATGGGGAAAGAACAGCGTGGCGATGGCGTCGGCGATGGCGCGGAAGTTATCCAGCGCCGGGTCGAATTCGGGGGCAGTCATGACAGTGAAACTCCAGGCAGCGTCAGCGCCCCTTGTGCCGGGGCGCTGCGAGTGTGCCGCAATCTTTTCGACGAGTCGATGCGATCAAGCCAGTCGGGCCGGGGAGAGCATGGCGCTGTCCAGACCGAATTGATGCAGGTGCTCGGGAAACGGCTCGCCGCGCACCAGCGCCGCACTGGCCTGGCCCATCGCTGGCGACGTCTGGATGCCGTAACCACCCTGCGCGGCGACCCAGAACAACCCCGGCACCTGCGGATCGAAGCCGCTGAGCAAATCACCGTCGGCAACGAAACTGCGCAGACCGGCCCAGGTGCGGGTCGGACGGCGGATGGTCAGCGTGGTGGCCTCTTCGATCTGATAGATGCCCATCGCGATGTCGAGTTCTTCCGGCTGCACGTCGTGCGGTTCGACCGGATCGGCGTTGGCCGGCGAGCCGAGGAACATGCCGGCGTCGGGCTTCATGTAGAAGGATTCGTCGAGGCTGACCAGCATTGGCCAGTGATGAGTGTCCACGCCTTCCGGGCCGGCAAAGATAAATGCGGCGCGGCGCTTCGGTTGCAGCCCCAGCGGCTGCGCTCCGGCCAGGGCAGCGATCTTGTCGGCCCAGGCACCGGCGGCGTTGATGAGCACCGGTGCGCTGAATGTCTCGCCGTTGGTCTGCACGATCCACAGGCCATCGGCATCGCGGCTCAAGCCGAGCACCTCGCAATCGGTGCGGACTTCGCCGTGATTGCGCCGAATGCCGCGCAGGTAGCCTTGATGCAGCGCGTCGGTGTCGATGTCGCAGGCCGATGGGTCGTAGATCGCGCCGTGGACTTTGTCCCGGCGCAGGATCGGCAGGCGCGCGCAGGCTTCGTCGGCACTGAGCAGTTGCATCTGCGGCACGGTGGCTTTGGCGCTGAGGTATTGGTTGTTCAGTTCGGCGGGATCACCGATGAAGTCGACGGTCATTTCGCCGCGTGGGGTCAGCAGCGGGTGTTCGCAGAAGCCGCTCGGAGGACTGTCGAAAAACGCGCGGCTGGCCTGAGTCAGTGCGCGGACCTGTGCGGTGCCGTAAGCGGCGGTGTACAGCGCGGCGGAGCGACCGGTGGAGTGATAGCCGGGATGGGTTTCACGCTCGAGCACGATCACTTTGCCGTGCGGCGCCAGCCAGAACCCGGTAGAAGCGCCGGCAATCCCGCCGCCGATGATGATGAAATCTGCGTGGCTCATGTGGGTCTCCAGTGGGTACGCAATATCAAGGCGTACGCTAGTCCCTTGTGGGAGCGAGCCTGCTTGCGAAGCGGTGTATCAGTCGACATCTTCGGTGAATGTCAGTCCGCATTCGCGAGCAGGCTCGCTCCCACAGGGGATTTTTGGCGTTAGTGGGTTAAGTGATAAACCGCATTGGCGAGGGCAATGTCTTCCAGGCCCAAGCCGATTGAACGGAAGAACACGTGACGGTCGTAACCCGGGCGCTGCACTTTTTCGCTGAGCAAGTCGGCGAGGTCGCCGACAATCGAATCCTTGCTCCAGCCATGCTGTTCGGCGGCAATCAGCATCTCACCTGCCGAACCCGGCGTGGTCAGACGATAGTCGCAGAACACCTGCATGTCGTTGAGGCTTTGCGGCGGTACTTCATGGGCGCGCGGGGCGTTGGTGCTGATCGAGGTGATCAGCGCCGGTTTGTGCAGTTGCGCCGGATCGATCACCGGCCCGGCAGACGAGGTGCAGAGCATAATCACGTCAGCATCGGAGATGGCGGTCTCGCGGCTGTCGGCAATCTTCAGTGACGGCGCGATGGACTTCAACACAGTCTGTGTTTCCACATCTTCCAGCAGCGATGGCGAATACAGGCTGATGCTCTGCCAGTCGCGCAGCGCCTTGGCATAATGCAGATGCGCCTGAGCTACCTTGCCGCTGCCGATGATTGCCAGTCGCTGGGCGTCCAACGGCGCGAGGGCGTCGACCGCCACTGCCGTGGTCGCGGCGGTGCGCGCGGTGGTCAGTTCGCCGGCATCACAGAGCAGCAGCGGCTGGCCGGTTTTCATCGACATCAACAATGTCCACGCCGTCACCAGCGCACCCTGCTCACGAACGATGTATGGCGAAGTCTTCACTCCGTACACGCCATCCTCGGCCAGCACGCCCAGATAATTGATGAAGTCGCCGGCGCTTTTGGGGAATTCGACCCATTGCTGCGTCGGCTGCACGGCGTTACCGGCCGCCAGATCGCGGAACAGCTTGCGCAGGATCTGCGGCACATCGATACGCGCCAACAGTTCGTGGGCCTGGGCTTGATCGATCACATAAGGCGTACTGGACATTTCGCGCTCCGAAACTAAACTTATTTTTCCATTATGGACTTTTAGTTCTGGCGAGCAACCATCGGGCATAAAAAAAGCGCAGTCGTTTCCGGCTGCGCTTTCTCATATAGCGGGGCTTACTGCGGACGCTTGCGCTCAACCGCGCGCAGCAGATGCGTCGGTGGGGTTTCGCAGCTGATCTTGCGACCAAGCTTTTCTTCGATGGACGGCAACTGGTAGGAGTCGTCCTCGCCGGCAAAGCTGATCGACACACCGTCAGCGCCGGCGCGACCGGTACGGCCGATGCGGTGCACGTAGTCGTCAGGCACTTCCGGCAGGGTGAAGTTGATCACGTGGCTGATGCCGTCGATGTGGATGCCGCGACCGGCGACATCGGTGGCCACCAGCACGCGAATCTTGCCTTCGCGGAAACCTTCCAGGGTTTTGATGCGCTTGTGCTGCGGCACATCACCGGAGAGTTGCGCGGCGTTGATGCCGTCACGCACCAGACGCTCTTCGATGCGGCGTACCTCGTCCTTGCGGTTGGCAAACACGATGACCCGCTCCCAACCGTTATCGTTGACCAGGTTGTAGAGCAGCTTGTATTTGTCGGCAGCGGCCACGGCGTAGATGTGCTGCTCGACGTTCTCGTTGGCGACGTTGGTGATTTCGATTTCGACGATGGCCGGGTCGGTGGTCCATTGCTTGGCCAGATTCATCACGTCTTCGGTGAAGGTCGCGGAGAACAGCAAAGTCTGGCGTTCGGACTTCGGCGGGGTCTGGCGAATGATCTGCCGTACCTGCGGGATGAAGCCCATGTCGAGCATGCGGTCGGCTTCGTCCAGGACCATTACTTCAACCATGTCCAGATGCACGTCGCCGCGCTGGTTGAAGTCGAGCAAGCGGCCCGGCGTGGCGACGAGGATGTCGCAATGACGTGCTTCGAGGTGCTTGAGCTGTTTGTCGAAGTCCATGCCACCGACGAAGGTCATGACGTTGAGGCCGGTGTACTTGGTCAGGTCAGCGGCGTCCTTGGCGATCTGCACCACCAGTTCGCGGGTCGGCGCGATGATCAGCGCGCGCGGCTCGCCCATGTAGCGCTCTTTCGGCGGCGGCGTCTGCAGCAACTGGGTGATGATCGAGATCAGGAACGCGGCGGTCTTGCCGGTGCCGGTCTGCGCGCGGCCAATGGCGTCTTTGCCGGCGAGGGTGAAACCCAGCACCTGCGCCTGGATCGGCGTGCAGTACGGAAAGCCCAGGTCCTGGATGGCGTGCATCAGTTCCGGAGCAAGCTTGAAATCGTGAAAGCGGGTTTTGCCTTCCTGCGGCTCGACGACGAAGTCTTCGAGTTTCCATGGAATGACCGGTGCCTTGGGCTTCGGTTCGCGACGTGGCCTGGCCGGTTTCGGCGCTTCGCTGGGTGCAGGCTCTACGGCAATTGGCGCTGGTGCAGCGGGTATTTCTTCTGGCTTCGGTGCGGCTGCGGGAGCGGGGCGGTCGGCCTGCGGGGCATCGGTGCGATGACCGGGGGCGTGCGACGGCGCACTGGGAACTGGCGCGAGCTGCTCAGCCTCGCTTTTACCGAACATCTTCTTGAGTGCTTTGAGCACGGTCATCTCATCAGTTGGTTAAGGAATGTACGCCGGCCAGTGTAATGCAAGAATCGGGCGCGGCGTAGTAGGAGGGATCAATGGGCGGACATTGCTCGCGAATCAGCGCAGGCGTTCGCTCAGCCAGACGCCGACGTCGCGAATCTCTTCAGGTAACACTTCGTGCTCCATTGGGTATTCCTGCCATGTCACGGTGACACCATGCTTCACCAAATGCTCATAGGCAGTACGCCCCATCGAGTTCTGCACCACACCATCGAACTGACCGTGCAGACACAGCACCGGAATACGCTGCTGACTGGCGGATAACTCCAGTTCGTCGCTGAATGTCGGTGCGTACGTCGACAACGCCAGCACCCCGCCCAGCGGTCCCTGCCATTTAAGGAACGCGGTATGCAATACCACCGCGCCGCCCTGGGAAAATCCTGCGAGGAAAATCCGCGAGGCGTCTATTCCGCTGGCGCGCTCGTTTTCGATCAGCTCGATGATGCGCTCTGCCGATGCCTCCAGTTGGTCGCGATCGATCGCCCGGGCCGGGCTCATGGCCTTGATGTCATACCAGCTGGGCATGGCATATCCGCCATTTATCGTCACTGGACGGGTGGGTGCCTGCGGCAGCACAAAGCGCGTGCTCAACAGACTTTCCTGCAACGCCTCGGCTACCGGCAGGAAGTCGTAGCGGTCGGCGCCGAGGCCGTGCAGCCAGATCACGCAGGCATCCGCGGGCTTAACAGGCTGAAGAATCAAGGGCTCGGTCATGTCTGCTCCAAAAATGTGCGGGCGCTCTCATTCAGTGCGTGATTGAAGGGCGCGCCCGGTTGATCCGTTAACAAGATGTCGCAAGGTTACAAGTTTAGCTATTGACGTGTCGCGCAATCACTTTCGCAAGCGGTGTGGTACGGCGTTTGCTATGGAGCTTTGCGTACGAAGCATCCGTTGCGCGGCGGTAACACTATCAGTGTCAGTCGCGCGATGGGATAGCAACGAATCCGGTGATGGATGTTCGCCAATGGCCGCTACGGGCTTAGCGAACGTGAAAGGGCTACAGCCCGTTCGGCCGATTGGTGAGAAGTGAGTGATCCATGATGTGGATTTTCTCCTACTAGACTCATAGCGAAGGTCTTACGTCGGTTGACCCCAAAAAAAGCCAACACGGGTCAACAACGCCTCAAAAGGGTGCGACAGGACTCAAGCTCCGACACAACAAGAGCAAAACTGGAGGTTTGAATGAAGATGTTGAAATCCACTCTGGCGGTCGTGACTGCTGCAGCAGTACTCGGCGTCAGCGGGTTCGCTCAGGCGGGTGCAACCCTGGATGCGGTACAGAAAAAAGGTTTCGTGCAGTGTGGCGTGAGCGACGGTCTGCCGGGCTTCTCGGTACCGGATGCGACCGGCAAGATCCTCGGCATCGATGCCGACGTCTGCCGCGCTGTGGCGGCAGCCGTTTTCGGCGACGCCAACAAGGTCAAGTTCAGCCAGTTGAACGCCAAGGAGCGCTTCACCGCGCTGCAGTCCGGCGAGATCGACATCCTGTCGCGCAACACCACCATGACCAGTTCCCGTGACGCGGGCATGGGCCTGAAATTCCCGGGCTTCATCACCTACTACGACGGCATCGGCTTTTTGGTGAACAACAAGCTGGGCGTGAAAAGTGCCAAAGAGCTCGACGGCGCGACCATTTGCATCCAGGCCGGTACCACCACCGAACTGAACGTTTCCGACTACTTCCGTGGCAACGGTCTGAAATACACCCCGATCACCTTCGACACCTCCGATGAAAGCGCCAAGTCGCTGGAATCCGGTCGTTGCGACGTGCTGACCTCCGACAAGTCCCAGCTGTTCGCCCAGCGCAGCAAGCTGGCCTCGCCGAAGGACTACGTGGTGTTGCCGGAAACCATTTCCAAAGAACCACTGGGCCCGGTCGTACGTAACGGCGACGACGAGTGGCTGGCCATCGTGCGTTGGGTCGGCTACGCGCTGCTCAATGCCGAAGAAGCCGGCATCACTTCGAAGAACGTCGAAGCTGAAGCCAAGTCCACGAAGAACCCGGACGTGGCCCGTATGCTCGGCGCTGACGGCGAGTACGGCAAAGACCTGAAACTGCCGAAAGACTGGGTTGTGCAGATCGTCAAGCAAGTCGGCAACTACGGCGAAATCTTCGAGAAAAACCTCGGCAAGAGCACTCCGCTGGAAATCGACCGTGGCCTGAACGCCCTGTGGAACAACGGCGGCATTCAGTACGCACCACCAGTGCGCTAATGGTTCTATCGCCCGGCGGGCCAACCGCCGGGTGATGTTCTTGTTCCATTTCTTCCGGGGCACTTCATGCAAAATTCAATCGGCGCACCAAAGCAGAGGCTCAGCCTCAGCGATCCACGAGTGCGTGCGTGGCTATTCCAGATCATCACCGTTGTGGCAGTGGTCTCGCTTGGCTGGTACCTGTTCGACAATACGCAAACCAACCTTCAGCACCGGGGCATCACCTCCGGCTTCAGCTTTCTGGAGCGCAGTGCCGGATTCGGCATCGCTCAAACCCTGATCGACTACACCGAAGCGGACAGTTACGCGCGGGTGTTTGTCATCGGCCTGCTCAACACCCTGTTGGTGACCTTTATCGGCGTGATCCTGGCGACGATTCTCGGTTTCATCGTCGGCGTGGCGCGGCTGTCGCAGAACTGGATCATCGCCAAACTGGCGACGGTGTATGTGGAAGTATTCCGCAACATTCCGCCGCTGCTGCAGATCCTGTTCTGGTACTTCGCGGTGTTCCTGACCATGCCGGGGCCGCGCAACAGCCACAACTTCGGCGACACCTTCTTCGTCAGCAGCCGTGGCCTGAACATGCCGGCCGCACTCGCTGCCGACGGTTTCTGGGCGTTCATGATCAGCATCGTCCTGGCCATTGTCGGCATCGTGCTGATGTGCCGCTGGGCCAACAAGCGCTTCGAAGAAACCGGCGTACCGTTCCACAAGTTCTGGACCGGCCTGGCAATTGCGCTGGTGATCCCGACCCTGTGCGCGCTGATCTTCGGCGCTCCGCTGCACTGGGAAATGCCCGAGCTCAAGGGCTTCAACTTTGTCGGTGGCTGGGTGCTGATCCCGGAACTGCTGGCATTGACCCTGGCGCTCACCGTGTACACCGCAGCGTTCATCGCCGAGATCGTGCGTTCCGGGATCAAGTCGGTCAGCCACGGCCAGACCGAAGCAGCGCGATCCCTCGGCCTGCGCAACGGCCCGACCCTGCGCAAGGTGATCATCCCGCAAGCCCTGCGCGTGATCATTCCGCCGCTGACCAGCCAATACCTGAACCTGGCGAAGAACTCCTCGCTGGCCGCCGGTATCGGTTACCCGGAAATGGTTTCGCTGTTCGCTGGCACCGTGCTCAACCAGACCGGGCAGGCCATCGAAGTGATTGCCATCACCATGAGCGTGTACCTGGCGATCAGTATCAGCATTTCCCTGCTGATGAACTGGTACAACAAGCGCATTGCGCTGATCGAGCGGTAAGGAAAAGCGCATGAGTACTCATACTTTCAAACCCGACATGCCTCCACCGAACAGCAGCATCGGCGTGGTGGCGTGGATGCGCGCAAACATGTTCTCCAGCTGGCTCAACACCCTGCTGACGCTGTTTGCGTTCTACCTGATCTACCTGGTCGTGCCACCGATCCTCAGCTGGGCGATCGTCGATGCCAACTGGGTCGGCACCACGCGCGCCGACTGCACCAAGGAAGGCGCCTGCTGGGTGTTCATTCAGCAGCGTTTCGGCCAGTTCATGTACGGCTACTACCCGACCGAGCTGCGCTGGCGCGTCGACCTGACCGTGTGGCTGGCGGTCATTGGCGCAGCACCGCTGTTCATCTCGCGCGTGCCGCGTAAAGCGGTGTACGGCCTGAGCTTCCTGGTGCTGTACCCGATCATCGCCTTCATCTTGTTGCATGGCGGTTTCGGAATGACCACCGTGCCGACCAGCCAGTGGGGCGGCCTGATGCTGACTCTGGTGATCGCCACCGTCGGCATCGCCGGAGCATTGCCGCTGGGCATCGTGCTGGCGCTGGGACGGCGTTCGAACATGCCGGCGATTCGTGTGGTCTGCGTGACTTTCATCGAGTTCTGGCGCGGCGTGCCGTTGATCACGGTGCTGTTCATGTCCTCGGTAATGCTGCCGCTGTTCCTGCCCGAAGGCATGAACTTCGACAAGCTGCTGCGGGCGCTGATCGGCGTGATCCTGTTCCAGTCGGCCTACGTTGCCGAAGTGGTGCGCGGTGGTCTGCAGGCGATTCCCAAAGGGCAGTACGAAGCGGCTGCAGCGATGGGCCTCGGTTACTGGCGTTCGATGGGCCTGGTGATTCTGCCGCAAGCGCTGAAGCTGGTGATCCCGGGCATCGTCAACACGTTCATTGCGCTGTTCAAGGACACCAGCCTGGTGATCATCATCGGTCTGTTCGACCTGCTCAACAGCGTCAAGCAAGCCGCCGCCGACCCGAAATGGCTGGGCATGGCCACCGAAGGCTACGTGTTCGCCGCCCTCGTGTTCTGGATTTTCTGTTTTGGTATGTCGCGCTATTCCATGCATCTGGAACGCAAGCTCGACACTGGCCACAAGCGTTAGGAGTTCTCTGTAAATGAGCGAAGCAATCAAAAAGCCTGTGGGTCCGGAAGGCATTATCCAGATGCAGGGCGTGAACAAGTGGTACGGCCAGTTTCACGTACTCAAAGACATCAACCTCAACGTCAAACAGGGCGAGCGCATCGTTCTGTGCGGCCCGTCGGGTTCCGGTAAATCGACCACGATCCGTTGCCTCAATCGTCTGGAAGAACACCAGCAGGGGCGCATCGTCGTCGATGGCGTGGAACTGACCAACGACCTCAAGCAAATCGAAGCGATCCGCCGCGAAGTCGGCATGGTGTTCCAGCACTTCAACCTGTTCCCGCATCTGACCATTCTGCAGAACTGCACCCTGGCGCCGATGTGGGTGCGCAAGATGCCCAAGCGCAAGGCCGAAGAAATCGCCATGCATTACTTGGAACGCGTACGCATTCCGGAGCAGGCGCACAAGTACCCGGGGCAACTGTCCGGCGGCCAGCAACAGCGTGTGGCGATCGCCCGCGCCTTGTGCATGAAGCCGAAAATCATGCTGTTTGACGAGCCGACTTCAGCGCTCGATCCGGAAATGGTGAAAGAGGTTCTCGACACCATGATCGGTCTGGCCGAAGACGGTATGACCATGCTTTGCGTGACCCACGAAATGGGCTTTGCCCGCACCGTGGCCAACCGCGTGATCTTCATGGACAAGGGCGAAATCGTTGAACAGGCGGCGCCGAACGATTTCTTCGACAATCCGCAGAATGATCGGACGAAGTTGTTCTTGAGTCAGATTTTGCATTGATGGTTGATGAGTGAAACCAACCCGGCCATGTGCCGGGTTGTTTTTTCGGGGTCAGGAAACCGAAAGGGATTCATGTTCTTTGTGGACGATGTGCTCGAAACCTCTCAAATCTGCACCTTCGCCGAGAGTCTTTGCATCGGTTAGCAAATATGGGTAACGATCCAATAAACGCATCAGCAGTATGAGTGCCTTGGGCGGCAAGATTTCGCCGCGCTCGTAGCGAGAGAATGCGTTATGCCCACCCCCAGATAGCAGTTGCACCGTCTCTTTTTGCGTCAGATGCAATTTGCGGCGAATCCGCTTCATCTCGTCGCCAATCATTTTCCTGGCAGCGATGACCAACTCATCACCTGCGTCGCAATAACGTTCCGCGCTATCGGTATCGGCGTCCCATTCGACCTCACCGCAGTTCTGGCACTCCCAGCCAGAAAGATCATCCACACGCCGCTCCATGCCTTTGACTTTCAGGGTTTCGCCACGCCCCTGAAAATGCCTCATTCCCTCACGTGCACCGCAGCTGACACATTGCTGGGTTTTCATGGGTTTTTCTCCTTGAAGGAGATCACCGGTGGGCTGCCGCCAGGGCGGTATGTCACCTTGATGTAAATCTCCTGATCTCGTAAATTGATGTGATACACGTCTTGCCAGATTCGATGATCCTCATAAGTAGTCATCGATTTGTACAACATCCTGGTTTGTAGCTCGAAAACAATTTCCTGCATTTCGCTGACATTGAAGCCGAGCTTCTCAGCTGACCTTACTGAAGTTTTGGTGAAAGCATTTTGACCCAGTCGCCTCACTTCAGACTTGATCACCGCCAAGTCGTAATGGGGTGTGTTCTTTTCCATAAGAAGCCAAAACCCTGTCCCTGAAATTACCCTTAAAGGGTAATTTTGACCAATCGAAAATGCCGCTCCATGTGTCTCCGATTGACCCTAGGTGGTTGCCGTCCTACATGGGTCTGACTAACATGTCGGAAAATTCATCCTATGATTGGATGAAAAGGCGAAGCTCATGTCCGAAATTTCCCCTTTGATCAAGCGATCCCTGGTCGATCAGGCTTTGGATCAACTGCGTCAGCGCATCAACAGCGGTGCGTGGCAGGTCGGCGAGCGTCTGCCGACCGAGCCTGAGCTGTGCGCCGAGCTGGGTATCAGCCGCAACACGGTGCGTGAGGCGATGCGTGTTTTGGCGTTTTCGGGATTGATCGAAATTCGCCAAGGCGACGGCAGTTATCTTCGTGCGCTGGTCGACCCGCTCGACACACTTAAAGCGCTATCGCGTTGTTCGCTGGAGCAGGCCCGGGAGACCCGGCACATCCTTGAAGTCGAGGCCATCGGCCTGGCCGCGTTGCGCCGTACCGATGAGGATCTGGCGGCGCTGCGTGAAGCGCTCGGCACCAGCGGCAGCCATTACCACGGCGATCTCGACACCTATATCGCCTGCGATCTGGTGTTCCATCGCCGACTGGTCGACGCCGCGCACAACCCGACCCTCAGCGAGTTGTATCGCTACTTTTCCAGCATCGTCGGCGCGCAATTGCGCCAGACCCTGAATATCTCCCCGCGCCGTCAGGAAGTGTTCGATCTGCACATCGACTTGCTCGATGCGGTCGAGCAACGCGACCCGGAACGGGCCAAAGCCTTGTCGAGGCAGTTGATCAATGAACCTTGAAACCGAGAAAACCATGTCCCGCAGTGAGTTATCCACAGCGTCGAAACGCACCCCCGAACTTGAAGAGCTGCTGATCGATGCCGAGGCTGATGACGAGCAGGTGCAGCAAAGCCATCCGTTGGTGAAACGTCCATGGTTGCTGCTGCTCGGGCTGATTCTCGTGGCGCTGAACCTGCGCCCGGCGTTGTCGAGCATGGCGCCGTTGCTCAGCGAGGTCTCCAGAAGCCTCGGGCTGACTGCGGCGCAGGCGGGATTGCTGACCACGTTGCCGGTGCTGTGCCTGGGCTTGTTCGCACCGCTGGCGCCGATCCTGGCGCGGCGTTTCGGTGCTGAGCGGGTGGTGTTGGGGATTCTGCTGACACTGGCCGGCGGCATCATCCTGCGCAGCAATTTCGGCGAGATCGGGCTGTTCGCCGGCAGCGTCCTTGGCGGCGCCAGCATCGGCATCGTCGGCGTGCTGCTGCCGGGCATCGTCAAGCGCGACTTCGCCAAACACGCCGGGACCATGACCGGCGTCTACACCATGGCGCTGTGCCTGGGCGCGGCGATGGCGGCGGGTTCGACCGTGCCGCTGAGTGAACACTTCGGCAACAGCTGGGCGATGGGCCTGGGCTTCTGGGTGATTCCGGCATTGGTGGCCGCAGTGTTCTGGCTGCCACAAGTCGGCTCCAAACATGGCGCACACAACGTCGCCTATCGCGTGCGCGGGTTGCTGCGTGATCCGCTGGCCTGGCAGGTGACCTTGTACATGGGCCTGCAATCGTCGCTGGCCTACATCGTGTTTGGCTGGTTGCCGTCGATCCTCATCGGTCGCGGGCTGACACCGACTCAGGCCGGATTGGTGCTGTCCGGTTCGGTGATCATTCAGCTGGCCAGTTCGCTGGCCGCGCCGTGGCTGGCGACCCGTGGCAAGGATCAGCGTCTGGCGATCGTCGTGGTCATGGCGCTGACCTTGGCCGGCCTGTTCGGCTGCCTGTACGCACCGATCGAAGGTCTGTGGGGCTGGGCGATTCTGCTCGGCCTCGGGCAGGGCGGTACGTTCAGTCTGGCCCTGACCCTGATCGTCCTGCGCTCGCGCGATTCCCATGTCGCGGCGAACCTGTCGAGCATGTCGCAGGGTTTTGGCTACACCCTGGCGTCCATGGGGCCTTTCGCCGTGGGTGTGGTGCATGACTGGACCGGCGGCTGGAATGCGCTGGGCTGGATTTTCGGCATTATCGGCGCCGGTGCAATCCTCGCCGGGCTGGGTGCCGGCCGGGCGCTGTATGTGCAGGTGCAAAGCGAAAAGATCTGAATGCACTGGGTGCAAATGTGGGAGCGAGCCTGCTCGCGAAAGCGGTGTTTCAGTCAACATGGATGTTGAATGTTGAATTGCCTTCGCGAGCAGGCTCGCTCCCACAAGGGTTTTGCGTATTGCCGATAGTGTTTCTGCGCGCGGCAGATTATGGTGCTGGCAATCTGTACCTATTTTTTGGAGACTGCCTTGAGCGAAGCCCACAGCGCCCTGATCACCCGCTTCTACCAAGCTTTTCAGCGCCTCGACGCCGAAGCCATGGCCGCCTGCTACACCGATGACGTGGTCTTCAGCGATCCGGCGTTCGGTGAGTTGCGCGGGCGCGATGCCGGCGACATGTGGCGCATGCTGACTACCCGCGCCAAGGATTTCTCCCTGACCTTCGACAACGTCCGCGCCGACGAACGCAGCGGCGGCGCACACTGGGTCGCGACCTACCTGTTCAGCCAGACCGGCAACATCGTCATCAACGATATCCAGGCGCGTTTCGTGTTCCGTGACGGCAAGATCTGTGAGCACCACGACCACTTCGATCTGTGGCGCTGGTCGCGCCAGGCGCTCGGTTTCAAAGGCCTGCTGCTGGGCTGGACGCCGCTGGTGCGCAACGCCGTCCGCGCCCAGGCGCGCAAGGGACTGAAGGCATTTCAGGCCGGGCGCTGATAAGATCGCCGCCTGTTTTCCTACACGTTCAGATCCCGAAGTGACCAGCCTTAGCGAAAAATCCGTCGATGCTGCCGAACCAGTGAGTAAATCCTGGTTCGTCTACCTCGTGCGTGCCGCCAATGGCTCGTTGTATTGCGGAATCAGCGACGACCCCGTACGCCGTTTCGCCAAGCACCAGAGCGGCAAGGGCGCGCGGTTCTTTCTCTCCAGCCCGGCGATGGCGCTGGTCTACACCGAACTGTGCCGCGACAAAAGCGATGCTTTGCGCCAGGAACGGCTGATCAAGAAGCTGCGCAAAAGCGCCAAGGAATGCCTCGTCGCGTCTTATCAATCTGACTGATTGGTTCCCATCAGGCAGATCTGTAGGCTGCTAATCCAATGCACGCTAAGCTGCGGGCTCACTATCTGAGCGGCGGAGCCGAGCATGTCCGAGTTGATTCTGCACCATTACCCGACCTCTCCATTTGCCGAGAAGGCCCGCCTGCTGCTGGGTTTCAAAGGCCTGTCCTGGCGTTCGGTGCATATTTCCCCGGTGATGCCAAAGCCGGATCTGACGGCGTTGACCGGTGGCTACCGCAAGACTCCAGTGTTGCAGATCGGTGCTGACATCTATTGCGACACCGCACTGATCGCTCAACGCCTGGAGCAGGAAAAAGCCCTGCCGGCGTTCTTCCCCGAGGGCCAGGAAATGACCAGCGCCAGTTTTGCGGCGTGGGCCGATTCGGTGGTGTTCCAGCACGCGGTGAGCCTGGTGTTCCAGCCGGAATCGGTGGCGGTGCGTTTCGGCAAATTGCCGCCGGAAGCGATCAAGGCATTCCTGGCCGACCGCGCCGGTTTGTTCAGCGGTGGCAGCGCCACGCGTCTGTCCGCCGAGCAGGCCAAACATCAGTGGCCAACGATCATGGCGCGTCTGGAGCAGCAGTTGCAGCGCGAGCAGGGCGACTTCCTCTTCGGCGAGCCATCGATTGCCGACTTCGCCCTGGCGCATCCGCTGTGGTTCCTCAAGGCGACGCACGTCACGGCGCCGCTGGTGGATGAATATCCGGCGGTGGCGGCGTGGCTGGGTCGAGTGTTGGGGTTCGGCCATGGCGCAGCGAGCGAGATGTCTTCCGCCGAGGCACTGGAGGTCGCGCGTAACGCGACGCCAGCGGCATTGCCGGATGAGCGGTTCGTTGATCCGAACGGCTTCAAGACGGGACAGCAAGTGGCAATTGCCGCTATCGATTACGGCGTTGATCCGGTGGTGGGCGAGCTGCTGTTTGCTGGCAGTGAAGAGCTGATCATTCGCCGTGAAGACGAACGTGGCGGCGTGGTGCATGTGCACTTCCCGCGCTTTGGTTTCCGTATCGAAGCGCGCTGATTTATCCAGTCAGCTGCAAAACCTGTGGGAGCGAGCCTGCTCGCGAAGACGATGGATCATTCAACATGGTTGTTGGCTGATGCAGCGCTTTCGCGAGCAGGCTCGCTCCCACAGTGGATTATTTCAGGGCAGCGAGGATTTCGTCTGGATCAAATCCGCGAATCAACGTGCCGTTTACATCGATCAGCGGAATCCCGCGTCCACCCAATGCCTCATACGCCTTGCGCGCATCAGCATCTTTCTCGATATCGAACTCCTTGAACGGTATGCCCTTGCTGTCGAGAAAGCGTTTGGTCTGTTTGCAGTAGCCGCACCAGTCGGTGGCATAGAGCACGACACTGGCCTGCGCCCGGGTCTGCTGCGAGACCATCTGCGCGGGATTGAATAATCGCTCGATCTTGCCCCAGTTCTGATAGACCACGACCACCAGCAGCACCAAGGCGACTTTTTTCAGCACATTGCCGAGCATCAGTTACGCCGCTTCAGCTGGTCGGTCAGCGAAGTCGGCAGGCCTTTGATGATCAAAGTGCCGTTCTCTTCGTCGTACTCGATCTTCGAACCCAGCAGGTGCGCTTCGAAGCTGATCGACAGGCCCTCGGCGCGGCCGGTGAAACGACGGAATTGATTGAGGGTGCGCTTGTCTGCCGGGATCTCTGGCGAGAGGCCGTAGTCCTTGTTTCGGATGTGGTCGTAGAAGGCCTTCGGACGTTCTTCGTCGATCAGCTCCGACAGCTCCTCAAGGCCCATCGGTTCGCCGAGCTTGGCCTGGCTGCTGGCATAGTCGACCAGAGTCTTGGTTTTCTCGCGGGCCGAGTCTTCCGGCAGGTCTTCGCTCTCGACAAAGTCGCTGAAGGCCTTGAGCAGTGTGCGCGTCTCGCCGGGGCCGTCGACGCCTTCCTGGCAACCGATGAAGTCGCGGAAATACTCCGAGACCTTCTTGCCATTCTTGCCCTTGATGAACGAAATGTACTGTTTGGACTGCTTGTTGTTCTGCCACTCGGAAACGTTGATCCGCGCTGCCAGATGCAACTGGCCAAGGTCGAGATGGCGCGAAGGCGTCACGTCGAGCTCGTCGGTCACCGCCACGCCTTCGCTGTGGTGCAGCAGGGCGATCGCCAGGTAGTCAGTCATGCCTTGCTGATAGTGGGCGAACAGCACGTGGCCACCCACCGACAGGTTGGATTCTTCCATCAGCTTCTGCAGATGCTCGACCGCCACTTTACTGAACGCGGTGAAGTCACGGCCGCCGTCCATGTACTCCTTCAGCCAGCCGCTGAACGGGAATGCGCCGGATTCCGGATGGAACAACCCCCAGGCTTTGCCCTGTTTGGCGTTGTAGCTTTCATTGAGGTCGGCGAGCATGTTTTCGATGGCTGAGGACTCGGCCAGTTCAGAGTCACGGGCGTGCAGAACTGCGGGCGTGCCGTCGGGTTTTTTGTCGATCAGGTGGACGATGCAATGACGGATCGGCATGGGCTTCTCGGCTGTTGGAAGGGAGGAGGGCAGGCTCCCCCGAAAAAGCGCTCAGTGTACCGCAACCACTGGTTTTGGCGCGGGTTGCAGGGCAAAACCGGGGCGCGCGCCCGGCCTTAAGCGGTTTTTTACCGATTTAGCGCAATAAAGCTGACCAAATGGGTAGCTAGAGGCGGATATTTCCTTGTCGCTGTGCTAGTTTTGCCCGGTCTTACGCGAAGTCACTGCGTTAAGCGTGCATTCAGCATTTGTCAGGTCGAACCAAACCCTGATTTCGGCATCTATAACCCGACTCGTCGTGGTTATCGCCGAGGGTGCCAGATCCAGAAGATCGGGCTCGATGGCTGACACTGCACTCTGCAATCCATATGAATTTGATAGGGAAGGAACACTACATGGCTCTTACTAAAGACCAACTGATCGCCGACATCGCTGAAGCTATCGACGCGCCGAAAACCACCGCGCGTAACGCTCTGGACCAACTGGGCCAAATCGTTGCCGATCAGCTGGAAAACGGCGGCGAAATCACCTTGCCAGGTATCGGCAAGCTGAAAGTGACCGAGCGTCCTGCCCGCACCGGCCGTAACCCTTCGACTGGCGCTGCCATCGAAATCCCTGCAAAGAAAGTGATCAAGCTGGTTGTGGCCAAAGGCCTGACCGACGCTGTGAACAAGTAAGACGCAGCGATAAAAAAACCGTGCTTCGGAGTGATCCGGGGCACGGTTTTTTTGTGTCTGTGATTTGACGGTCAAGTCGCGGGCAAATGTGGGAGCGAGCCTGCTCGCGAAAGCGGTGGGTCAGTCGATATTGAAGCTGACTGACACGCTGCCTTCGCGAGCAGGCTCGCTCCCACAGGGGATCTGCTGTGTCTTAGCGAACCCAGCGCTCACGCCGCCAGATCTGCTGCTCGGACTTGGTCTGGAATGTCCAGGCGACAAAGCGGCTCTGCTTCTGCCCCTGCGACATCTCCACGACCTGGCTCTCCAGCACCCCGGCCTTCTTCAGCGCGGTTTCAATGGCCGGCAGGTTCGAGGCCTTCGACACCAGCGTGCTGAACCACAACACCTTGTGCTGGAAGTTCGCGCTCTCGGCAATCAGTTGCGTCACGAAGCGCGCTTCGCCGCCTTCACACCACAGCTCCGCCGACTGCCCGCCGAAGTTCAGCACCGGCAGTTTGCGTTTCGGGTCGGCCTTGCCCAAGGCGCGCCATTTGCGCTCGCTGCCCTTGGTCGCCTCTTCCATGGAGGCGTGGAATGGCGGGTTGCACATGGTCAGGTCGAAACGCTCGCCCGGCTCCAGCAAGCCAATGAGGATGTGCTTGCGGTTTTCCTGCTGGCGCAGCTGGATCACCTTGCTCAGATCATTGGACTGCACGATCGCTCGCGCCGCCGCCACGGCTGTAGGGTCGATCTCCGAGCCGAGGAAGTGCCAGCGGTATTCGCTGTTGCCAATCAGCGGATACACGCAGTTGGCGCCCATGCCGATGTCCAGCACATTGACGATCGCACCGCGCGGCACTTTGCCGTCGTTCATGCTCGCCAGCAGATCGGCGAGAAAGTGCACGTAATCGGCACGCCCCGGAACCGGAGGGCAGAGGTAATCTGCCGGGATATCCCAATGCTGAATGCCATAGAACGCCTTGAGCAGCGCCCGGTTGAACACACGCACCGCGTCGGGGCTGGCGAAATCGATGCTTTCCTTGCCGTACGGGTTGGTGATCACGTACTTGGCCAGTTCCGGCGTGGTCTTGATCAGTGCCGGAAAGTCGTAACGACCCTGATGGCGATTGCGCGGATGCAGGCTGGCCTTCTCGCGCGGCTCGACGGCTTTGCTCGGGGACGCGGCGTCAGGCTTCTTGCGCGCAGGTTTGGGTGTGCGGGGGGCGGTCATGGGCGTGGTCGATTCGGGTATGGCTGAAAGTGGCGGGTATTGTCCCACATTGATGGGCCATGCGCCGAACCCATGTAGGAGCTGCCGAGGGCTGCGATCTTTTGATGTTGATTTTTAGAAGCAAGATCAAAAGATCGCAGCCTTCGGCAGCTCCTACAGGGGAGAGTGGTGGGCATGAAAAAGGGAGGCCACCTGGGCCTCCCTTTTTCACTGCGATTTGCCGTTACAGGCTGGCAATCCGCGCATGCTGCTCGGCCAGTTTGCCCAGGGCCTGTTCGGCCTCGGCCAGTTTGGCGCGTTCCTTCTCGATGACTTCGGCCGGGGCCTTGTCGACGAAACCTGCGTTGGACAGTTTGCCGCCAACGCGCTGGACTTCGCCCTGCAAGCGCAGGATTTCCTTGTCCAGACGTGCCAGTTCCGCGCCTTTGTCGATCAGGCCGGCCATCGGCACCAGCACTTCCATCTCGCCGACCAGTGCGGTGGCGGACAGCGGTGCTTCTTCGCCAGCGGCGAGTACGGTGATCGATTCCAGACGCGCTAGCTTCTTCAGCAGCGCTTCGTTCTCGCTCAGGCGGCGCTGGTCGTCAGCGCTGACATTCTTCAGGAAGATCGGCAGTGGCTTGCCCGGGCCGATGTTCATCTCGCCACGAATGTTGCGCGTGCCGAGCATCAGTTCCTTGAGCCATTCGATGTCGTTTTCCGCCGCCGGATCGATGCGCTCTTCGTTGGCCACCGGCCAAGGCTGCAGCATGATCGTTTTGCCCTGAATACCGGCCAGCGGCGCGATGCGCTGCCAGATTTCTTCAGTGATGAACGGCATGAACGGATGCGCCAGACGCAGCGCCACTTCCAGCACGCGCACCAGCGTACGGCGAGTGCCGCGCTGGCGTTCGACCGGCGCGTTCTCGTCCCACAACACAGGCTTGGACAGTTCCAGATACCAGTCGCAGTATTGGTTCCAGATGAACTCGTACAGCGCTTGCGCGGCGAGGTCGAAACGGAACTGATCCAGTTGGCGGGTCACTTCGGCTTCGGTGCGTTGCAACTGCGAAATGATCCAGCGATCAGCCAACGACAGCTCGTAGGCTTCGCCGTTCTGGCCGCAATCTTCGCCCTTGTCCAGAACGTAACGCGCGGCGTTCCAGATCTTGTTGCAGAAGTTGCGATAGCCTTCGACGCGACCCATGTCGAACTTGATGTCGCGACCGGTCGAGGCCAGCGAGCAGAAGGTAAAGCGCAGGGCGTCGGTGCCGTAGCTTTCGATGCCATTGGCGAATTCTTCGCGGGTGGCTTTCTCGATCTTCTTCGCCAGTTTCGGTTGCATCAGGCCCGAAGTGCGCTTCTGCACCAGGGTTTCCAGGTCGATGCCGTCGATGATGTCCAGCGGGTCAAGGACGTTGCCCTTGGACTTGGACATCTTCTGGCCCTGGCCGTCGCGCACCAGACCGTGTACGTACACAGTTTTGAACGGAACCTGCGGCGTGCCGTCTTCGTTCTTCATCAGGTGCATGGTCATCATGATCATCCGGGCAACCCAGAAGAAAATGATGTCGAAACCGGTGACCAGCACGTCGGTGGAGTGGAATTTCTTCAGGAACTCGGTCTGCTCAGGCCAGCCCAGAGTAGAGAACGTCCAAAGGCCGGAGCTGAACCAGGTGTCGAGTACGTCGTTGTCCTGTTGCAGCGCAACGTCCGGGCCGAGGTTGTGCTTGGCACGCACTTCGGCTTCGTCGCGACCGACGTAGACCTTGCCCGACTCGTCGTACCAGGCCGGAATCCGGTGGCCCCACCACAGCTGACGGCTGATGCACCAGTCCTGGATGTCGCGCATCCACGAGAAGTACATGTTTTCGTACTGCTTGGGCACGAACTGGATGCGACCGTCTTCAACGGCAGCAATCGCCGGCTCGGCCAGCGGCTTGGTCGATACGTACCACTGGTCGGTCAGCCACGGCTCGATGACGGTGCCGGAGCGATCGCCTTTCGGCGTTTTCAGATTGTGATCGTTGACACTCACCAGCAGGCCGGCGGCGTCGAACGCAGCAACGATCTGCTTGCGCGCTTCGAAACGTTCGAGGCCGGCGAACTCGGCCGGAATCTTGCCGTCGATGCTCTCGTTCAGCGTGCCGTCGAGGTTGAACACCTGAGCGGCAGGCAGCACGTTGGCGTTCTTGTCGAAGATGTTCAGCAGCGGCAGGTTGTGGCGCTTGCCGACTTCGTAGTCGTTGAAATCGTGGGCCGGGGTGATTTTCACGCAGCCGGTGCCGAATTCAGGGTCGCAATAATCGTCGGCGATGATCGGGATGCGCCGGCCAACCAGTGGCAGCTCGACGAATTTGCCGATCAGCGCTTTGTAGCGCTCGTCGTTCGGGTTAACCGCGACGGCGGAGTCGCCGAGCATGGTTTCCGGACGGGTGGTGGCGACGATCAGGAAGTCATTGCCCTCGGCGGTTTTAACGCCATCGGCCAATGGGTATTTCAGGTTCCACAGAAAGCCTTTCTCTTCGTGGTTTTCCACTTCGAGGTCGGAAATCGCCGTGTGCAGTTTGGTGTCCCAGTTGACCAGACGCTTGCCGCGATAGATCAGGCCGTCTTCATGCAGGCGCACGAAGGCTTCCTTGACCGCTTCCGAGAGGCCGTCGTCCATGGTGAAGCGCTCGCGGCTCCAGTCGACGGACGAGCCGAGGCGGCGGATCTGCCGGCTGATGTTGCCGCCGGACTGATCTTTCCACTCCCAGACTTTCTCGAGAAATTTTTCCCGGCCCAGATCGTGACGATTCTGGCCCTGGGCTTCGAGCTGACGCTCCACCAGCATTTGCGTGGCGATACCGGCGTGGTCGGTGCCCGGCTGCCACAGGGTGTCGCGACCCTGCATGCGGCGGAAACGGATCAAAGCGTCCATGATCGCGTTGTTGAAGCCGTGACCCATGTGCAGGCTGCCAGTGACGTTCGGCGGCGGGATCATGATGGTGTAGGACTCGCCCGCGCCTTGCGGGGCGAAGTAGTTCTCGGACTCCCAAGTCTTGTACCAGGAAGTTTCAATGGCGTGCGGCTGGTAGGTCTTATCCATGCGCGGCGGGACCCTATTGGCATTTATTCAGGAAAAGCCGGCAAGTATAGCTGGGGGGGCAGCTACAAGCCACAAGCCACAAGCTGCAAGAGGATAGCGGTGGGTTTGGCTTTGGCTTTGGCTTGCAGCTTAAAGCTTGCCGCTTGCAGCTGCAGCGAGCAGCCGCTCCATCCGCGCATCGAGGCGGCGTTTGATTTCGGTTTCGATGTGCGGGGCGAAGTCGTCGATCACGTCTTGCATGATCAATTGCGCGGCGGCGCGCAGTTCGCTGTCCAGGTGCAGCAAGGCGTCCGGGCCTTTATCGACCGGTGCGGCAGCCGGGGCAGCCGGCGGCGCTGGTGGCGGCTCGACGGCCGCCGGCTGGTTGCCGACGGAGTCGAACAGCATTGGAATCTGTTCCTGTTCGCTGTCATCGACCGTATCGGTCAACAGCGGCGGTTGCAGGTTGTCATCGCCGAGCAACTGGCGGATCGATTCGAGATCGTCCAGCAGGTGTGCGGACTTCTGTTGCGGTTTCGGAGTGTCCATTGGAGTGCTCAGAGTCGCTGTAAACGGTGGTCTTGCAGAGAATAGCCCTGTTCGCGGTAGAAACGGAAACTCTCCCGCGCCGCTGCGCGGATGGTTGGATCTTCCACCACCACTTCCGCCACGCGGGCGAATTTGCTGGCGAAGGCCGGGACTTTCAGATCGAGATTGACCAGCAGATCCTGGTGCTCACCGCAGTCTGCCCCGTGTCCCAGCACGATCAAACCGTCGGGCTCACTGTCGGCAGGGCCGTGAGGCACGAAACTTTCGCCCTTGAATGCCCACAGCCGCGCATCGAGATCGTCACGTTGGGCCGCATCGCTGCAATGCAGGTAGATGCGATGGCCCATGCGCCAGGCTTTCTCGGTGAGCTTGCAGGCGAAATCCAGGCGCGCTGAAGGATCGGCGCTGGGCAGGATATAGAAGTCGACTTTGGTCATTGCGGTTCCAGAGCGGCAAGCGGCGTCACCCGAAAGTGACGCCGCCGCCCATCAGCGGTGTCAGGCTTTGGCGCGATCGAGCAGGTACTGGGTCAGCAGCGGAACCGGACGGCCAGTGGCGCCCTTGTCCTTGCCGCCGCTGGTCCATGCCGTGCCGGCGATGTCCAGGTGCGCCCAGTTGAGGTTCTTGGTGAAGCGCGACAGGAAGCAGGCGGCAGTGATGGTGCCGGCCTTCGGCCCGCCAATGTTGGCGATGTCGGCGAACGGGCTGTCCAGTTGCTCTTGATACTCGTCGAACAGCGGCAGTTGCCAAGCGCGGTCGTCGGCAGCCTTGCCGGCGCTGAGCAGTTGGTCGATCAGTTCGTCGTTGTTGCCCAGCAGGCCAGACGTGTGTGCGCCCAGGGCCACTACGCAAGCACCGGTCAGGGTGGCGATGTCGATCACCGCTTGTGGCTTGAAGCGCTCGGCGTAGGTCAGCGCATCGCACAGCACCAGACGGCCTTCGGCGTCGGTGTTGAGGATTTCCACGGTCTGGCCGCTCATGGTGGTGACGATATCGCCCGGCCGCGAAGCATTGCCGCTCGGCATGTTTTCGGCGCAGGCGAGGATGCACACCAGATTGATCGGCAGTTTCAGCTCAAGCACGGCGCGCAACGTGCCGAACACCGAGGCAGCGCCGCCCATGTCGTACTTCATCTCGTCCATGCCGGCGCCCGGCTTCAGGCTGATGCCGCCGGTGTCGAAGGTGATGCCCTTGCCGACCAGCGCGTATGGCTTCTCGGATTTCTTGCCGCCGTTGTATTGCATGACGATCAGGCGCGGCGGCTGGGCGCTGCCCTGGCCCACGGCGTAGAACGAGCCCATGCCGAGGGATTTGATCTTCTTCTCGTCGAGTACTTCGACTTTCAGATCCTTGAACTCTTTGCCCAGGTTCTTGGCCTGTTCGCCCATGAAGGTCGGGTGGCAGATGTTCGGTGGCAGGTTGCCCAGATCGCGGGTGAAGGCCATGCCATTGGCAATCGCGGTGGCGTGATTCACGGCGCGCTGCACTTCGGCCTGCGCAGCCTTGATGGTCAGCAGAGTGATTTTCTTCAGGGCGCGCGGTTCGGCTTTCTGGCTCTTGAACTGGTCGAAGGTGTAGCCGCCGTCGACCAGGGTTTCTGCCAGCAGGCGAGTCTTGCCGTAGCTGTCGCGACCTTTGACGATGACTTCATCCAGCGCCAGCACGGCATCACCGCCGCCCAGGCCTTTGAGGGTGTTGAGGATGCTGGCAACGATTTTGCGGAACGGACGGTCGCCCAGTTCTTCGTCCTTGCCCACGCCGACCAGCAACACGCGCTCGGCTTTCAGGTTCGGCAGGCTGTGCAGCAGCAGGCTCTGACCGACCTTGCCAGCCAGGTCGCCACGCTTGAGCACGGCGCTGATCGCGCCACCGCTCGACTCGTCAACCAGTCTGGCGGCGACACCGAGTTTGCGGCCTTCGCCGACGGCAACCACCAGGGTGGCGGTTTTCAACGTTTCTGGGCTAACGCTTTTTACAACCAGTTCCATGTCCGGATCCCTGAATGAATGGTCAACACGCAGGCGTTCGACGTTGTCCGCAGTCGCCTGCTTATAGATAGAAGAGGCGCAGGCCAAAGCCTGCGACAAGGGCCGCAGTTTGAACCTCGCTCCCCGCGCCTGACAACCCTCAGCAAAGGATTACAGCGATGGATGAGTGTGCGCAGTGACAGGCGCACCCAATCACAGGATAATGCCGCATCTTTTTTCGACCGCTCTGCATGGCGGGCCGGTCGATGTGTTTGCTTGTTTGGCCGCCTTAGCCTGACAACCCTGGAGTGTCTGGTTTGATCGTCTTCCGTTATCTGTCCCGCGAAGTCCTGTTGACCCTCAGCGCCGTAAGTGCCGTGCTGCTGGTCATCATCATGAGCGGTCGCTTCATCAAATACCTGGCGCAGGCTGCGGCCGGTCAGCTCGATCCGGGCTCGCTGTTCCTGATCATGGGCTTTCGTCTGCCGGGTTTCCTGCAACTGATTCTGCCGCTGGGCCTGTTCCTCGGGATCCTGCTGGCCTACGGTCGCCTGTACCTCGAAAGCGAAATGACCGTGCTCTCGGCCACCGGCATGAGCCAGCAAAAGCTGTTTCGCATGACCCTGTTTCCGGCAACGCTGGTGGCACTGGTGGTGGCGTGGCTGAGCCTCGGCCTGGCTCCGCAGGGCGCCAACCAGTTTCAGCTGCTGCTGAACAAGCAGGACGCGCTGACCGAGTTCGATACCCTCGAACCGGGCCGCTTCCAGGCCTTGCGTGACGGTACTCGAGTGACTTACACCGAAACCCTGAGCGACGACCGCGTCAATCTCGGTAGCGTGTTCATTTCGCAGAAGAACCTCGGCGCCGATAAGAAGGATCGCGGGATTTCCGTACTGGTGGCCGAGTCGGGCCGTCAGGAAATCCGCCCCGATGGCAATCGCTACCTGATCCTCGACAACGGCTACCGCTATGACGGCAGCCCGGGGCAAGCCGATTACCGCGCCATTCATTACGAAACCTACGGCGTGCTGCTACCCAAGCCGGACGTCAGCGAAGAAGTCACCGATCGCGATGCGATGCCGACCTCGTCCCTGTGGGGCAGTGATGACATCCGTTCAAAAACCGAGCTGCAATGGCGCATGTCCCTGCCTTTGCTGGTATTCATCGTGACCCTGATGGCGGTGCCGCTGTCGCGGGTGAATCCGCGTCAGGGGCGTTTCCTCAAGCTGCTGCCGGCGATTCTTCTTTATATGGCTTACCTGACCATCCTGATTGCCGCTCGCGGCGCCCTTGAAAAAGGCAAGATCCCGCCGGCCCTCGGTCTGTGGTGGGTGCACGCGATCTTCCTGGTGATCGGCCTCGGCCTGCTTTACTGGGAGCCGCTGCGCCTGAAGCTGGCCAGCCGTCGCAGCGCCGCGCTGGAGGTGGCCCGTGGTTAAACTAGATCGCTACATCGGCAGCAGCGTGTTCATGGCGATCATCGCCGTGCTGGCGATCATCCTCGGCCTGGCGACGTTGTTTGCCTTCATCGATGAAATGGGCGACGTCAGCGACACCTACACCTTGGTCGACGTGCTCGGTTTTGTATTGCTGACCGCACCGCGCCGTCTTTATGAAATGCTGCCGATGGCGGCATTGATCGGCTGCCTGATCGGTCTCGGCAGTCTGGCCAGCAGCAGTGAGCTGACAGTCATGCGCGCTGCTGGCGTGTCGATCGGCCGTATCGTCTGGGCCGTCATGAAACCGATGCTGGTGCTGATGCTCGCCGGCGTGCTGATTGGCGAATACGTCGCCCCGGCCACCGAAAGCATGGCACAGGCCAATCGCTCGCTGGCCCAAGGCAGCGGCGATGCGCAAAGCGCTAAACACGGTATGTGGCACCGTCAGGGTGAGGAATTCATCCACATCAACGCCGTTCAACCGAACGGTCTGTTGTACGGCGTGACGCGCTATCACTTCGACAAGGAGCGCCATCTGCTCAGCTCCAGCTTCGCCAAAAAGGCCGAGTTTGACGGCACCAAGTGGCAGCTCACCGACGTTGCCACCACGCTGTTCCACGAGCGCAGCACCGAGGTCGTCAATGCCCCGAGCGAGGAGTGGGACGTGGCGTTGAGCCCGCAACTGCTCAGCACCGTAGTCATGGCGCCGGAATCGCTGTCGATCAGCGGTCTGTGGGGCTACATCCACTATCTGGCCGAGCAGGGCCTGAGCAATGGCCGCTACTGGCTGGCATTTTGGGTCAAGGTGTTGCAGCCGCTGGTGACCGCCGCGCTGGTGCTGATGGCGATCTCGTTCATCTTCGGCCCGCTGCGTTCGGTGACCCTCGGTCAGCGTGTTTTCACCGGCGTGCTGGTGGGCTTCACCTTCCGCATCGTCCAGGATCTGCTGGGGCCATCGAGTCTGGTGTTCGGTTTCTCGCCGCTGTTTGCCGTGCTGGTGCCGGCCGGCGTGTGTGCGCTGGCGGGTGTCTGGCTGCTCAGACGCGCGGGCTGATGAACAAGCTTTCATTCAGCGCTTGACCCCTGAAAGCGCCTCGGTCGCCAGACCGGGGCGTTTTTGCATGCGATCCGGGTGACAGGCGAACGTGACGCTTGCGCCGTGTATCAGGTACAATTCCCGGCTATTTTTCGGCGGGCCAAGCCTGCAGCCTTTTTGAGTGTTGATCCGTGAGTGATTTGAGTCATATCCGCAATTTCTCCATCATCGCCCACATTGACCATGGCAAGTCGACGCTGGCTGACCGTTTCATCCAGATGTGCGGCGGCCTGGCCGAGCGTGAAATGGAAGCCCAGGTACTGGATTCCATGGATCTTGAGCGTGAACGCGGGATCACCATCAAGGCCCACAGCGTTACCCTCTATTACAAAGCCAAAGACGGCATCACCTACCAGCTGAACTTCATTGACACCCCGGGCCACGTCGACTTCACCTACGAAGTCAGCCGTTCCCTGGCCGCGTGCGAAGGTGCCTTGCTGGTGGTCGATGCGGGGCAGGGCGTCGAAGCCCAGTCCGTGGCCAACTGCTACACCGCCATCGAGCAGGGCCTGGAGGTCATGCCGGTCCTGAACAAGATCGACCTGCCCCAGGCCGAGCCGGATCGCGTCAAGGACGAGATCGAGAAGATCATCGGCATCGACGCCACCGACGCCGTCACCTGCAGCGCCAAGACCGGCCTGGGTGTCGACGAAGTGCTCGAGCGTCTGGTGCACACCATCCCTGCGCCGACCGGCAATATCGAAGATCCGCTGCAAGCGTTGATCATCGATTCCTGGTTCGACAACTACCTGGGTGTTGTTTCCCTGGTACGCGTGCGCCACGGCCGTGTGAAGAAGGGCGACAAGATTCTGGTCAAGTCCACCGGCAAGGTGCACCTGGTCGACAGCGTCGGCGTGTTCAACCCGAAACACACCGCCACCGTTGATTTGAAGGCCGGCGAAGTGGGCTTCATCATCGCCAGCATCAAGGACATTCACGGTGCGCCGGTCGGTGACACCCTGACCTTGAGCTCCACGCCGGACGTGCCGGTGCTGCCGGGCTTCAAACGCATTCAGCCACAGGTTTACGCCGGTCTGTTCCCGGTCAGCTCCGATGACTTCGAGGATTTCCGCGAAGCGCTGCAGAAGCTGACCCTGAACGACTCGTCGCTGCAGTACACCCCGGAAAGCTCCGACGCCCTGGGCTTCGGCTTCCGTTGCGGCTTCCTCGGCATGCTGCACATGGAAATCATCCAGGAGCGCCTCGAGCGCGAATACGACCTGGACCTGATCACCACCGCGCCGACGGTAATTTTCGAGCTGGTGCTGAAAACCGGTGAAACGATTTACGTCGACAACCCGTCGAAGCTTCCGGACGTGTCGGCGATCGAGGACATGCGCGAGCCAATCGTGCGCGCCAATATCCTCGTACCGCAGGAACACCTGGGCAACGTGATCACCCTGTGCATCGAGAAACGCGGTGTTCAGGTCGACATGCTGTTCCTCGGCAATCAGGTGCAAGTGACCTACGACCTGCCGATGAACGAAGTGGTCCTGGACTTCTTCGACCGTCTCAAATCCACCAGCCGCGGCTATGCTTCGCTGGACTACCATTTCGATCGTTACCAATCGGCTAATCTGGTGAAACTGGACGTGCTGATCAACGGCGACAAGGTCGATGCCCTGGCATTGATCGTGCACCGTGACAATTCGCACTTCAAAGGTCGCCAGTTGACCGAGAAGATGAAAGAACTGATTCCTCGTCAGATGTTCGACGTGGCGATTCAGGCTGCCATTGGTGGTCAGATCGTGGCCCGGACAACCGTCAAGGCGCTCAGAAAGAACGTATTGGCCAAATGCTACGGCGGTGACGTCAGTCGTAAGAAGAAACTGCTCGAGAAGCAGAAGGCCGGTAAGAAACGCATGAAACAGGTCGGCAACGTGGAAATTCCACAGGAAGCCTTCCTCGCCGTGCTCAGGTTGGAATAATCAGGTCCTATGTCGCTAAATTTCCCGCTGTTGCTGGTCATCGCCGTGTTCGTCTGCGGCCTGTTGGCGTTGCTTGATCTGCTGTTCCTGGCACCGCGTCGGCGTGCTGCCATTGCCTCTTATCAAGGCAGTGTCAGCCAGCCCGAGCCTGTGGTGGTCGAGAAGCTGAACAAAGAGCCGCTGCTGGTTGAATACGGCAAGTCGTTCTTTCCGGTGCTGTTCATCGTGCTGGTGCTGCGTTCGTTCCTGGTGGAGCCGTTCCAGATCCCGTCCGGCTCGATGAAACCGACCCTGGATGTCGGCGACTTCATTCTGGTGAACAAGTTTTCCTACGGCATCCGTCTGCCGGTGATCGACAAGAAGATCATCGAAGTCGGTGACCCGCAGCGCGGCGATGTGATGGTGTTCCGCTACCCGAGCGACCCGAACGTCAACTACATCAAGCGTGTGGTCGGCCTGCCCGGTGACACGGTGCGTTACACCGCCGACAAGCGTCTGTTCGTCAACGGCGAGTCGATTGCCGAGAAGATGGTCGGCGCCGAAGCGGGTTCGCTGGGCAGCGCGGAGCTCTATCAGGAAAAACTCGGCGCAGCCGAGCACCTGATCCGCAAGGAAATGAGCCGTTACCGCGCCACCCCGGACCGTTCGTGGACAGTGCCTGCCGGGCACTACTTCATGATGGGCGACAACCGCGACAATTCGAATGACAGCCGCTACTGGGATGATCCGAACATTCCCAAGGATCTGCTGGGCATGGTTCCCGACAAGAATATTGTCGGCAAGGCCTTCGCGGTCTGGATGAGCTGGCCGGAGCCGAAACTCAGCCACCTGCCGAATTTCTCGCGGGTTGGCCTGATCAAGTAATCAAACACGGCGCTGTTGACCACAGCGCCGAATGCATTTCTGGAGCCGGCACAATCGGCTTCGCAATCGCCAGGATTTATTTTTTGAACACAGCGTTAATTGTCCCAGGCCTGCGCCGTACCCCGGCGATGGCAGTGGAAACCAGCCACGAACTCAGCGTGGGTAAACCGTGAGCGTTTCTCTAAGCCGTCTCGAGCGCCAGCTCGGTTACACCTTCAAGGACCAGGAGCTGATGCTGCTGGCCCTCACGCACCGCAGTTTTGCCGGGCGCAACAACGAGCGTCTGGAATTCCTCGGTGATGCCATCCTCAACTTCGTCGCTGGCGAGGCGCTGTTCGATCGCTTCCCGCTGGCTCGCGAAGGCCAGTTGTCACGTTTGCGCGCTCGGCTGGTAAAAGGTGAGACGCTGGCCGTACTCGCTCGCGGTTTCGACCTCGGCGATTATCTGCGCCTGGGTTCGGGTGAACTGAAGAGCGGTGGGTTCCGCCGTGAATCCATTCTGGCCGATGCCCTCGAAGCGTTGATTGGCGCGATCTACCTCGATGCCGGCATGGACGTCGCCCGCGAGCGCGTGCTGGCCTGGCTGGCCGGCGAATTCGAAGGCCTGACGCTGGTCGACACCAACAAGGATCCGAAAACCCGCTTGCAGGAACACCTGCAATCGCGCGGTTGCGAACTGCCACGCTACGAAGTGGTGGATATCCAGGGCGAACCGCACTGCCGAACCTTCTTCGTCGAATGCGAAGTGGTCTTACTGAATGAAAAAAGCCGAGGTCAGGGTGTGAGCCGTCGTATTGCCGAACAGGTAGCGGCCGCCGCAGCACTGATTGCCCTGGGCGTGGAGAATGGCAATGACTGATACAAACGCAACTCGCTGTGGCTACGTTGCCATCGTCGGCCGTCCCAACGTCGGCAAGTCGACGCTGCTTAACCACATCCTCGGGCAGAAGCTCGCGATCACTTCGCGCAAACCGCAGACCACCCGCCACAACATGCTCGGGATCAAGACAGAGGGCGACGTGCAGGCGATCTACGTCGACACCCCGGGCATGCACAAGGGTGGCGAAAAGGCCCTGAACCGTTACATGAACAAAACCGCTTCGGCGGCGTTGAAAGACGTCGACGTGGTGATCTTCGTCGTCGACCGCACCAAGTGGACCGACGAAGACCAGATGGTTCTGGAGCGTGTGCAATACGTGACTGGCCCGCTGATCGTCGCGCTGAACAAGACCGATCGCATCGAAGACAAAGCCGAGCTGATGCCGCACCTGAGCTGGTTGCAGGAACAGCTGCCGAACGCACAGATCATCCCGATTTCCGCGCAGCACGGGCACAACCTCGACGCGCTGGAAAAGGTCATCGCCGATCACCTGCCGGAGAATGATCACTTCTTCCCGGAAGACCAGATCACCGACCGCAGCAGCCGTTTCCTTGCCGCCGAGCTGGTGCGCGAGAAAATCATGCGCCAGATGGGCGCCGAGCTGCCGTACCAGATCACCGTCGAAATCGAAGAATTCAAGCAGCAGGGCAAGACCCTGCACATCCACGCGCTGATTCTTGTCGAGCGTGACGGCCAGAAGAAGATCATCATTGGCGACAAGGGCGAGCGCATCAAGCGCATCGGCACCGAAGCGCGCAAGGACATGGAGCTGCTGTTCGACTCCAAGATCATGCTTAACCTGTGGGTCAAGGTGAAGGGCGGCTGGTCCGATGACGAGCGCGCGCTGCGTTCGCTGGGTTACGGCGACCTGTAAGTAGCGATCTCGAGAACACCGATACCCACTGTGGGAGCGAGCCTGCTCGCGAAGAGGATGTAACATTCAGCATTGATGTTGACTGTCACTCCGCTTTCGCGAGCAGGCTCGCTCCCACAGTGGTTTTGGGTTGCATGTAAAAACCGCGTTTCTTCATCGAGAACTCAATGTCGCAAAACCCGCCTCCTGCCCAACCCGCCTATGTCCTGCATTCGCGTGCCTATCGCGAAACCAGCGCATTGGTCGATTTCCTTACGCCGCAAGGTCGGCTGCGGGCGGTGTTGCGCAGTGCGCGAGGCAAGGCCGGGACGCTGGCGCGGCCGTTCGTGGCGCTGGAGGTCGAGTTCCGTGGCAAGGGTGAGTTGAAGAATGTCGGGCGCATGGAGAGTTCTGGCACCTCTGCTTGGCTCAACGGCGAGGCGCTGTTCAGCGGTCTGTATCTCAACGAACTGTTGATTCGCCTGTTGCCTGCCGAAGATCCGCATCCCGCAGTGTTTGATCATTACGCCGCGACCTTGCTGGCGCTGGCCGAAGGTCGGCCGCTGGAGCCATTGTTGCGCTCCTTCGAATGGAGATTGCTGGATGATCTCGGCTACGGCTTCTCCATGAATACCGACATCCACGGCGAACCTGTCGCTGCTGACGGCCTCTATCGCTTGCAAGTGGACGCCGGACTCGAGCGCGTTTACCTGCTGCAACCCGGCTTGTTCAACGGTACCGAGCTGCTGGCCATGGCCGAAGCCGACTGGTCGGCGCCCGGTGCGCTGTCGGCGGCCAAGCGTCTGATGCGCCAGGCCTTGGCGGTGCATTTGGGCGGGCGTCCGCTTGTCAGTCGCGAGCTGTTTCGCAAGCCCTGATATGCTGTGCGCCGAACCTCTCAATTCAGGAGCGCATCCGTGACCAGCAGCAATCGCATTCTTCTCGGCGTGAACATCGACCACGTCGCCACCCTGCGTCAGGCCCGTGGCACGCGCTACCCGGATCCGGTCAAAGCGGCGCTGGATGCAGAAGAGGCGGGCGCCGATGGCATCACCGTGCACCTGCGCGAAGACCGCCGTCACATCCAGGAGCGTGACGTGCTGCTGCTCAAGGATGTGCTGCAAACCCGCATGAACTTCGAAATGGGCGTCACCGAAGAAATGATGGCGTTCGCCGAGCGTATTCGCCCGGCGCACATCTGCCTGGTCCCGGAAACCCGTCAGGAACTGACTACCGAAGGTGGCCTGGATGTGGCGGGGCAGGAAGAACGCATAAGGGCTGCGGTCGAGCGCTTGTCGAAAATCGGCAGCGAAGTGTCGCTGTTCATCGATGCTGACGAGCGGCAGATTGCGGCTTCCAAGCGCGTCGGTGCGCCGGCAATCGAGCTGCACACCGGTCGTTATGCCGATGCTGAAACCCCGACTGAAGTGGCCGAGGAATTGAAGCGTGTGGCGGATGGCGTTGCGTTTGGTCTGGCCCAAGGCTTGATCGTTAACGCCGGTCACGGCTTGCATTACCACAACGTTGAAGCCGTGGCTGCGATCAAAGGCATCAACGAGCTGAACATCGGCCACGCGCTGGTGGCGCATGCGTTGTTTGTCGGCTTCAAATCTGCTGTGTCGGAGATGAAAGCGCTGATCCTGGCTGCTGCTCTCAAGGGCTAAGAACAAAAGATCGCATCCTTCGGCAGCTCCTACAGGTGTACACATAGCTCTGTAGGAGCTGCCGAAGGCTGCGATCTTTTGCTTTAAAGAGGGGCAGGTTCCTGCGCCGGTTTCGACTTGTCGATCGCCGGCACATGCAGGTTGCCCTCGGCCACCTGATCGCCTTCAAGCTGCGGCTGGGTCACCCAGGTCAGGATGTCGTAGTAGCGACGGATGTTCGCCACGAAATGCACCGGCTCGCCACCGCGGGCGTAGCCGTAGCGGGTCTTGCTATACCACTGTTTCTGCGAGAGGCGCGGCAGGATCTTTTTCACGTCCAGCCACTTGTCCGGATTCAGGCCTTCCTTCGCCGCCAGTTTGCGCGCGTCATCCAGATGGCCGCTGCCGACGTTGTACGCCGCCAGCGCGAACCAGGTGCGATCCGGTTCCTGGATCGAATCGTCTAGCTGATCTTTCATATAAGCCAGGTACTTGGCGCCGCCCATGATGCTCTGCTTGGGGTCGAGGCGGTTCGATACGCCCATCGCCTGCGCGGTGTTCTGGGTCAGCATCATCAGGCCGCGTACGCCGGTTTTCGAGGTCACCGTCGGCTGCCACAGGGATTCCTGATAGCCGATGGCGGCCAGCAGGCGCCAGTCGACTTTCTCTTTCTTCGCGTAGTTCTTGAAGTGCTGTTCGTATTTCGGCAGACGCTGCTGCAAGTGCTGGGCGAAGGTGGTGGCGCCCATGTAGCCAAGCACATCGACATGGCCGTAGTAGCGGTCTTTCAGGCGTTGCAGGGTGCCGTTCTTTTGCACCTTGTCCAGATAGGCGTTGATTTCATTGAGCAGGCTGTTGTCTTCGCCCGGGCCCACCGCCCAGCTCTGGCTGCGCGCGTCGCCGAGGTCGAAAGCCACGCGGATATTGGTGAAGTACACCTGATTCATCGCCACTTCGTTGGAGTCGACCAGCGTCAGGTCGATCTGGCCTTCATCAACCATGCGCAGCAGATCGACCACTTCAACCGCGTCGGATTCTTCGTAGTCGATGCCGGGATATTTCTGTTTCAGCGCGGCCAGTTGTTCGGCGTGGGTGCTGCCCTTGAGCACGGTGATCTTCTTGCCGACCAGATCCGCCGGATCTGTAGGGCGCGACTGGCCGTTGCGGTAGATGATCTGCGGGGTGACTTCGAGGTAGGAGTGGGAGAACCGCACCTGCTTCTTGCGTTCATCGCTGCTGACCAGACCGGCGGCTGCGAGTACCGGGCCGTTCGGCTTGCCGACCTGATTGAACAGGTCGTCGAGATTGTCGGCGGTCTCGATCTTCAATTCGACTCCCAAATCGTCGGCGAAGCGCTTCACCAGCTCGTATTCGAAGCCGGTTTCACCGCTGCGATCCTGAAAGTAGGTGGCGGGGCTGTTGCGGGTAACCACGCGCAGCACACCGTCCTCCTTTACGCGCTCGAGTGTGTTGGGTTTATCAACACAGCCACCGAGCACCAGGAAGAGTCCGGTTGCGATCAGCCATTTGGCGTATCGCGGACGCAAAGCCGTTGGGAAAAACATCTGCGCAGTATACGCAAACGGCCACGGGCGCCATATCTCGACAGCGTAGGACTAGTCTGCTAGCGATCACAAAATCGAACGAAATCCCTTGAATACGGGCCTTCAGGGCATTTTGTTACAGTAAAAATAAGCCATGCTGAAACGCTCGATTTACCTGACCCCGAAGGCAGAAACACAGATTGCTACCCGAGTGCAACCGTGCGTAGCGTTTCGGGTGATGTTGAGGTCGGTTTAGGCTAGAATGCACGGCCTCAAAGCACACCCCTTCCCGAGGCTGTCCCGAAGATGTTGATCCTGCGCGGCGCTCCTGCCCTTTCTGCCTTTCGCCACAGCAAACTCCTTGAGCAACTGAGCCAGAAGGTTCCAGCTGTCAGTGGCCTGTATGCTGAATTCGCTCACTTCGCCGAAGTCACCGGCGTCCTGACCGGCGACGAACAGCAGGTGCTAGCGCGCCTTCTGAAGTACGGCCCAAGTGTTCCGGTTCAAGAGCCTACCGGCCGTCTGTTTCTGGTGTTGCCGCGTTTCGGCACCATCTCGCCGTGGTCGAGCAAGGCCAGCGACATCGCCCGCAACTGCGGCCTGAGCAAGATCCAGCGCCTGGAACGCGGTATCGCCTTCTATGTTGCAGGGCAGTTCAGCGAAGCCGAAGCCCAGCTGATTTCGGACGCGCTGCATGACCGCATGACCCAGATCGTGCTGGCCAACCTCGAACACGCCGCCGGTCTGTTCAGCCATGCCGAGCCGAAGCCGCTGACCGCCATCGACATCCTCGGTGGCGGCCGCGCCGCGCTGGAAAAGGCCAACACCGAGCTGGGCCTGGCCCTGGCCGAAGACGAGATCGACTATCTGGTCAACGCCTTCAACGGTCTGAAGCGCAACCCGCACGACATCGAACTGATGATGTTCGCCCAGGCCAACTCCGAGCACTGCCGCCACAAGATCTTCAACGCCAGTTGGGACATTGACGGCCAGAGCCAGGAAAAAAGCCTGTTCGGCATGATCAAGAACACCTATCAGATGCACAGCGAAGGCGTGTTGTCCGCTTACAAGGACAACGCTTCGGTGATCGTCGGCAACGTTGCCGGCCGCTTTTTCCCGAATCCTGAAACCCGCCAGTACGGCGCGGTGCAGGAGCCGGTGCACATTCTGATGAAGGTTGAAACCCACAACCACCCGACCGCGATTGCCCCGTTCCCGGGCGCATCCACCGGTTCCGGTGGCGAGATCCGTGACGAAGGTGCAACCGGTCGCGGCGCCAAGCCAAAGGCTGGCCTGACCGGTTTCACCGTCTCCAACCTGCAGATCCCTGGCTTCGAACAGCCGTGGGAAGTGCCGTACGGCAAGCCTGAGCGCATCGTCACCGCGCTGGACATCATGATCGAAGGCCCGCTCGGCGGCGCTGCGTTCAACAACGAATTCGGTCGTCCGGCGCTGACCGGCTACTTCCGTACCTTCGAACAGTCGATCACCACTCCGCACGGTGACGAAGTGCGTGGTTACCACAAACCGATCATGCTCGCTGGCGGCATGGGCAACATCCGTGAAGAACACGTCAAGAAAGGCGAGATCGTCGTCGGCTCCAAGCTGATCGTGCTCGGCGGCCCGGCGATGTTGATCGGTCTCGGTGGCGGCGCGGCTTCGTCGATGGCCACCGGCACCAGCTCGGCGGATCTGGATTTCGCTTCCGTGCAGCGTGAAAACCCTGAAATGGAGCGTCGTTGCCAGGAAGTCATCGACCGTTGCTGGCAGCTGGGCGACAAGAACCCGATCAGCTTCATCCACGACGTCGGCGCGGGCGGTCTGTCCAACGCCTTCCCGGAACTGGTCAACGACGGCGACCGCGGTGGCCGTTTCGAACTGCGCAACATTCCAAACGACGAGCCGGGCATGGCCCCGCACGAAATCTGGTCGAACGAATCCCAGGAACGTTACGTGCTGGCAGTCGGCCCGGAAGACTTCGAGCGCTTCCAGGCGATCTGCGAACGCGAGCGTTGCCCGTTTGCCGTAGTCGGGGAAGCGACTGCCGAACCGCAACTGACCGTGACCGACAGCCACTTCGGCAACAACCCGGTGGACATGCCGCTGGAAGTGTTGCTGGGCAAGGCGCCGCGCATGCACCGTTCGGTGGTTCGCGAAGCCGAGCTGGGCGATGACTTCGATCCGTCGAACCTCGACATCAGCGAATCCATCGAACGCGTTCTGCATCACCCGGCCGTGGCCAGCAAAAGCTTCCTGATCACCATCGGCGACCGCACCATCACCGGCCTCGTCGCCCGTGACCAGATGGTCGGCCCATGGCAAGTGCCGGTGGCCGACGTTGCCGTCACCGCCACCAGTTTCGACGTCTACACCGGTGAAGCGATGGCGATGGGCGAGCGTACTCCGCTGGCTCTGCTGGACGCGCCGGCCTCGGGCCGCATGGCCATCGGCGAAACCATCACCAACATTGCTGCCTCGCGCATCAACAAGCTCTCCGACATCAAACTGTCGGCGAACTGGATGTCCGCTGCCGGCCACCCGGGCGAAGACGCGCGTCTGTACGACACCGTGAAAGCGGTCGGCATGGAGCTGTGCCCTGAGCTGGGCATCACCATTCCGGTGGGCAAGGACTCGATGTCCATGGCCACGCGCTGGAACGACAACGGCGAAGACAAGACCGTCACCTCGCCAATGTCGCTGATCGTCACCGGTTTCGCGCCAGTGGCTGACATCCGTCAGACCCTGACCCCGGAACTGCGCATGGACAAGGGCACCACCGACCTGATCCTGATCGACCTCGGTCGCGGTCAGAACCGCATGGGTGCATCGATCCTCGCGCAAGTCCACGGCAAACTCGGCAAGCATGCGCCGGACGTCGATGACGCCGAAGACCTGAAAGCCTTCTTCGCGGTGATCCAGGGCCTCAATGCCGACGGTCACCTGCTGGCCTACCACGACCGTTCCGACGGTGGTCTGCTGACCTCCGTGGTGGAAATGGCCTTCGCCGGCCACTGCGGTCTGAGCCTGAACCTGGACAGCGTTGCCGAATCTGCTTCGGAAATCGCCGCGATCCTGTTCAACGAAGAGCTCGGCGCAGTGATCCAGGTTCGTCAGGACGCCACCCCGGACATCCTCGCGCAATTCAGCGCCGCCGGCCTGGGCGACTGCGTGTCGGTGATCGGTCAGCCGATCAACAATGGCCAGATCAACATCACCTTCAACGGTGACACCGTGTTCGAAGGCCAGCGTCGTCTGCTGCAACGTCAGTGGGCCGAGACCAGCTATCAGATCCAGCGTCTGCGCGACAACGCCGACTGCGCCGAGCAGGAATTCGACGCGCTGCTGGAAGAAGACAATCCGGGCCTGAGCGTCAAGCTCAGCTACGACGTCAATCAGGACATCGCCGCGCCCTACATCAAGAAAGGCATCCGCCCGCAGGTTGCCGTGCTGCGTGAGCAGGGCGTCAACGGTCAGGTGGAAATGGCCGCCGCGTTCGATCGCGCCGGTTTCAGCGCGATCGACGTGCACATGAGCGATATCCTCGCCGGTCGTGTCGACCTCAACGAGTTCAAAGGCCTGGTGGCCTGCGGTGGTTTCTCCTACGGCGACGTGCTCGGCGCCGGTGAAGGCTGGGCCAAGTCGGCGCTGTTCAACAGCCGCGCCCGCGATGCGTTCCAGGGCTTCTTTGAGCGTAACGACAGCTTCACGCTGGGCGTGTGCAACGGTTGCCAGATGATGTCCAACCTGCACGAGCTGATCCCGGGTAGCGAATTCTGGCCGCACTTCGTGCGCAACCGCTCCGAGCAGTTCGAAGCGCGGGTGGCGATGGTGCAGATCCAGGAATCGAACTCGATCTTCCTGCAGGGCATGGCCGGTTCGCGCATGCCGATCGCCATCGCCCACGGTGAAGGGCATGCCGAGTTCGCCAGCGAAGAAGCACTGCTGGAAGCCGATCTGTCCGGTTGCGTGGCGATGCGTTTTGTCGACAACCACGGCAAGGTCACCGAAGCCTATCCGGCAAACCCGAACGGCTCGCCGCGCGGGATCACCGGCCTCACCAGCCGTGACGGTCGCGTGACGATCATGATGCCGCACCCGGAGCGTGTGTTCCGTGCGGTGCAGAACTCGTGGCGTTCGGAAGACTGGAACGAAGACGCGCCGTGGATGCGTATGTTCCGTAACGCTCGCGTGTGGGTTAACTGATCGTCGTGTACAAGTTGGCGTTTTTTGTTCCTGACAGTCATGTCGAGGTGGTCAAAGGGGCTGTGTTCGCTGCCGGTGGTGGGCGGATCGGTGACTATGACCACTGTGCGTGGCAGGTGCTTGGCCTGGGCCAGTTTCGACCGTTGGACGGCAGTCAGCCGTTTATCGGTCAGGCGGGGCAGGTCGAGCGGGTTGAGGAATGGAAGGTTGAGCTTGTCGTTGCGGATGAGTTGATTGTGGCTGTGGTGGCGGCGTTGAAGCTCAGTCATCCGTATGAGACGCCGGCTTATGAGGTGTGGCGGCTGGAGGATTTCTGATCTTCTTGGCTGCTGGAACGGGAGACCCGCAGATGAGTGATTGTCTGCGGGTTTTTTGTTGCCGCTGATTTTTGTGCGGGCGCATTTTCACTGTGGGAGCGAGCCTGCTCGCGAAGGCGGCCCTACAGGCGAGCATGCTGGCTGATTGAGTGAATATCCGTTGCTTCGGGTGCTGCGGCTGGCGGTTTCGCCCTTACGGCGAGTCACCTTTTTCAAACGCCAAAAAGGTAACCGAAAAGGCTTGCTCCTACGTTCGGCCCTCGCAGGCTCGGGTTCCTTCGCTCCGGGACTGATCCGGGCGCAGCGGCTCCGGTTTGCTTCGCTGCACCTCCTTCCGCTGTGTTCGACTTCGTCGAACGGTCGCTGCGCTCCCACCCCCGGATCAATCCCTCCACTCAGCCTTCCGACGTCGCCGGTGGATCAAGATCAAGAGCACTCGAGCTTGCGCTCATTGTGTAGGAGCTGCCGAAGGCTGCGATCTTTTGATCTTGATTTTGCTTTCTGTGGGAGCGAGCTTGCTCGCGAAGGCGGCCTGTCAGCCGACCCGTTTCTCACTGAATGACCCGATGACAACTGTAGGAGTGAGCCTGCTCGCGATGAGGCCCATCCATGCTCTCGAGAACTAGAGATTGTTTAAATCCGGTACCCGATGACCAGAACCTTCCCACAAGGTTTTCAGGTTGTCCGTCGGACGTGCGATCTCTAGTCTTTTCCCGTCGCTGCGAATCAGCGATCGGGAGTGAGATCCCCGGATAGCTTGCAACTGGCGCCAGCACCACGATAATTGGCGCCAGCTCAATCTGCTGCCTGCTTTATGGCGGCTGTGTGCGGGCAGACTTCGGTCTGGCCGGTTGCCTGCTCCGGTGGATCTCACCTCGCACATAGCTGCCACCTATTCGCCGCGTGAGATCCGGCGATTGATGGCTGCCCATCAGCATCAGCAGGAGAAGCATTTTGGATAAGATCGTCCCCGACCCACCCCACGAACCCACAACCCCTCTCGAACAAACCATCCGCGCCGACGACCTCGCGAAAAACCGCGAAGCGATCAAGCGTGCTCTGGATTTTTACCTGTGCCCACAGCCGAGCAAGGCGCGCCCGCCCGGCACCATGTTCCTCATCCAGCCCGACGTCGACACCGAATCCCTGCTGGCCCACGCCTGTGAGTCACTCGCTTCAGCCAACACCTTGGCCAGTGATTTCGCCGATCAGTTGGGGCGACCGCAGCGCAATACGGCGCTGGCGATTCAGCAGATCATCATGCTCGCTGAGCTGGCGGTGAACCGTGCGCTGGATCGGGTTGATCCGTAGGCGTGAAAAAACCACCGGGCCGTCGAGCCCGGTGGTTTTCCACGACGTGCAATCGCGTGGATGTCACGTCACCTGTGTCAGCTTGACGTCCGTTACAAGCATGTCGACCAAGGTTCGCAGGTATTTGAAGCTCTCATCTTTTTTCCCCCAGCGATCAATGAAGAACAGACCTTTGTCATTGATCTGAATCGGCGTCTCAACGATCTCGCCGGACCTGGATCTATGCACCACACTGGCGTTGCGGGTATCTGCATTTTCGATCAGGAATTGGCCCTGTCGAGTCAGTCTGCTGCGACTGACAGACGGAGGCGCAGCAGGCTTTCTCGTGCCGGGGACGGCCACCTCCATCACAAAGTCGCTGCTCAAGGCCCTCACGTTGGCCTCGTGCTTGTCGCTGATAAATTCCCATGTCCCACGGTGAATATCCCTGGCCAGTTCAGGGGCGGTGTCACGCACGTGCAGGCTGACGGCTGAAAGCGTATCGGCCAGACCTGGCACACCGAGGTTGTAATTGGTGTGCGTACTGCCGATGAGGGCCACCCATTTATGCGGGCCGTTGGCCAGTTGATCAGCCTCGATCACTTGGGTTGCAAAATAGCTGAACATCTCGTTTCGCGAGACTGCTTTGTCATGCAGGCCCTTGAGGTGGTAGGACGCTGTGCAATCGATCGCTCTGATGCGGATGTTGTATTTGGCTGCTGCCTGGTAGAGCTCCGTGTAGGTATCGCTCCCACCGTAAGCCATCATGTGCCCTCGGTCCTGACGATGCAGGTACGCCTTCAGCCTGTCCGGCATACGTTGGGTTCGCAAAAAAATGTCGAGATCGGCCTGGTGCAGATCGGTGAACAGGTGCTCGACATACAACGTGTCATAGCCTGCTTTCTTGAGCGCTTTCATGTGCTTTTTCAGCAGCGCTTTGCTCGCTACATCGGCATGGGCCTCGCCGATCAGCAGATTCAAGCGTCCGTCGGCCAGTTGCCGCAAAAAAGTCTCGAATGTGCAGTCAGAGGTGAGCACCGGCAGGATCGGCGCATCGGGAGGGACGTAGTCGGCGAAAGCGTCTCTGGCGGTTTTTTCCAGGCGCTTGCGCTGGGCGATGAAAGCCTCGTAGGCCGTTCTTTCACTGGAGATCGTCGGGGTGTAATTCGAGTCCATGGAGTAGGGCTTATGCAACATTTCAGCAATATCGTCACGCAGCGGCAAAGCCACATCGAAATCGCTGAAGTGATCAACGGCGCTAGCTGCGGCGGGCGGCCTGGAGACGGGTAGAGGTGCCTTGTAGGTGCTCGGCATCTGTACCAGGAAATCACCTTGCGCAGTCGCATCGCCGGCGATAGCTCCGGGTGTATCCCTGCTTATGCGTGCGGGTTGGTACAGGTCGATGTCTTCAACACGTATGGCTACGGCCTCGTGCAGGTCGGCCAGGCCCGGCGTGTTGTCGAACGTGGTCATGCGCGACTGTTCAGTCAGGGCAATCCAGCGCTCTTCGCCGACGTCGGCCACATCGCTGGCAAGCGCCTTGTGCGAATAGAAGTTTCTGATGGAGTTGGTTCGCGGGGTCAGCGGCGAGACTTCGGACATCACCATGATCCCTTCGAGCTTATAGCTGGTCGAGCCGTCCAGCGCATGGATGCTGATGCCTTTTTCCCGGGCCCTGCGCACCAGCGCCAAGTAAGAAAAAGCTGCGTCCGGCGCATACCCCATGGCTTTGTCGAGCGCTTTCAGATGTTTCTTGATATGAAACCAGGAGCCGTTTCTGTTGAGCTTTTCCAGTTTGAGGTGAAACACGTCACCCGGCAGGTATTCGAGAAACAGATGCTTGTAGCCGTTCGCCACGAGGACGTCGAGATTCTCGATCAATAACTGTTTGCTGGCGATCGAACCAGGTTGTGCACCGATCACCAGGTTTTTTGCGGCGAATGCATCGCTGCCAATCAACTGTGCGAATGAGGTATTGGCGGCAACCGCCGGCACTTCGGCACGGGCGGGCAGGGGGGCGAGCCGGGCAAAATGGTCCGTGGCATCTTTGGTGAGTTTTTCGACCTGTTGCAGATAGGCTGTGCGTACATCGCTCAACTGATCGACCACCCGGGCCATGATGGTCTGCCGCGGGATACCCATGTCGCTCAGTTGCAGCAATGCCTCGCGCGATTGCGGCACCAGCAACGTTTCGACGCGCTCGCGGTAGTTGATCGCGACTCCATAATCTTTGTGCGGACCGGGTGTATCGGGCACAGCTTCGTATTTCGGTGCCCCGCCGGACAGGCCGCTGCGCACCATCACCCCGTCGGAGTTACGCACGGTCAGAATGCCGGTCGAAAGCAGTCCGGAGCCATTCGGATCCGGGCGGTAGAGCAAATAACGGCCCAGCGCGTCCGGGTTGTTGCTGGCGTAATACGACTGTCCTCTGAAAGCGACCGCTTGCATATCATCCCAGACGGGTTCAGTGGCCATTTGATCGACCAATGCCAGAGCACTCTGTTGCTCATCGCCGGCAGTGGCGACAGCCTGACGCAACGGGCGCCGGACGGGCTTGAGTGACCGTAGCGCCGGACGCAGATCCGTCAGCACCGCGCCGGCACTGTTGAACAGATAACCGAGCAAGTGCCGGAACGCTTCGTTGTTGTTGCCCTGACGATAGGCATGCAGGGCGAGCATCGCGTCCTTGAAGGCCAGCAACAGGCCGGTGCTCAGGCTCAACAGCGGGAAGGGCGCGGTGGCGATGGCCGCGACCCACTCAACGCTTGTCCAGATCAGGCCGGCGATCATTTCGATACGACTGGTGGTGGTCGCGTGGACGTTGTCGATCCGCCGTTGCAGCTTCATGTCATAGAGCGCGGTGAGCAGGTCGCTGACGGCGTCAGCCGGTCGCATCGAGTCGTAGCGGGCGGGGCTGGGGGTGGTTTTGTTGAGGTCTTTGGGCAGCTTCTTGCGGATGTTGTCCAGGTGCGTGCGGACCCGGGTCTGGGCGCTGATACCCACGCGCGAGGTGAAGTACTCGACCATGCCCGATTGCAGCAGCAGATAATTGAACAGGCGCGCTTCACGAAAACGCACGCCGTCCGGCGCGTCCGGCGTATACAGCAGAACCGGATTACTGCCATGGCTGAACAGCCAGGTATCGATCACCCATTCGCCGTCGATCATCAACCGGTGGATCGGGTACTTCGTCCGCGTCTGCCCCGACGTTTGATCCATGCTGGTGATGCTGTGCTGGAGCCATTGCAGGTCGCTGCTGGCGATATGTCCTTGCAGTTGGCATTCCAGCGCGGCGCTTTGCATCTGGCGCTGAGTGATGGCCAGCGTCGCGTTGCGGCGGAACGCGTAGCCTTCGCTCTGGGAATTCTGCAGCTCCTTTTTGACTTTGTCGGTATAGCGTTGACCGATCCATACCCCTGTGACCGAGCGCGCGACATTCTGCGCGGTCAGGCTGCTGATATCGATGCCTTGCGGACCTCTGAAGCGCGCCGAGCGTGAGAATTTCTGCTCGAGAAAACCCACGCCGTCGGCATAGCCGTCGCGATACAGCCGGGTATAGGTCAACGGCTTTGGTGTCCATGAGGGCACGATCGATTTTGGCGAGTAGGCCCAGACGGTGTCAGGATCGACGTCATTGGCCGCACGTTTGAGCAAGCGGTTCAGGCTGAGCTTCGCTTGCTCGTGCACGTAGGCGTCAAATGTCTGGAAACGCCCGCCCGACAGCGGATGTTGATTGAATGCGAGCAGTGCGCCCTCGGCGTCGTCGCTCAGCGTCGTCAGTTGTCGGCGATTGGCCGCAGTGGTCGAGCGATACCACACCGGTGTACTGAAATCATAATCATCGATGCGTGTGGCGAGCATGTGTTCAGCCATTGCTTTGAGGCAATCGAGATGGTTGCCGAGGTGATCGAAAGTCACCTTCTGGTGCTCCGCTGCTTCCGGCTTGAAGCTCAGCCCCGACAAGACTTTGCGCAGAGCAGGACGAAAGCGCATCGGTGCGCGGCTGACCAGGTAACCGGCCATGGTTTGGGCGGCGTCACTCTGCTTGGCCCACGACAACACATGGGTCTGACATTCGCGCTCACTGTCAAAGGCCTCGAACTGGCGATCGCGTGGGGCCTGTGGCGTGCATAGCAGAACGCGTTTGAGCGCACCGGCCTGATCGTTCTGACGCAGCACCCAAAGGTCTTGGAGTTGCGCACCGTGCAAGCACAGCGTGGCGGCGCGCAACTGTGAATCGCTACCGCTGCGCAGGCGCTGGATCATTTGCAGGTCGCTGTCGAGCAGGTGCCCTTGCAGCGCTGCGGTATGGGCGAGCGCGACGATGCGCTGATCGAGCATCTGCTCAATCGCAGGTTTGATTGCGGAGCTTGCCTGCATCTGCGTTTGCAAACGTGCGAAGTCGACGCGCGGTTCCAGCTCCAGTGCCTGCTTGAGCACCCAGGCGGGCGTCACGTCCGCGTACTCGTCGGATAACGGCAGGTCGTTGTAAGTCAGCCGGGTGTGGCTGAGAAACTCTGAGCCTGGCAACTCATCGCCGGTATGCGGGCCGCGCAGGGTCAGCTCGAGCAGGTTGCGCTTGTGCACATATACGCCGTATCCCGGTACCCGCCGGTCGGTGGTGATTTGCAGCTTGTCCGGTTGCAGATCGTCGATTTGCAGATCATCACTCAGACGCTCCAGCCATTGCTGGCGGGCCACGGCCATCAGACTGACCGCCGGGCCCATGAGGTCAAGCAGGTTTTGCCGGGCCTGATTGTAGTTGCCCAGGTGCAACGCCAGTTCGGCCCGCTTGGCGGTGTCGGCGCTGCGGTACCAGTCCGGGGCGCTGTTGCGCAGGTGCCGTTCGAACAGGGTTTGTGCCTGAACGGCCAGACGCGGAGTGAGATCCGGCAGCGCAGCGCCGATGGCGCGCTCCAGCTCGGCGATCAAGCGAGCGGGATCCTGCTGCGGGTTAGCGGCGAAGCTCAGTGCATATTCGATATCCAGGGTGCGTTTTTCGATCAAGGCATCGTAGATGTGTTCGAACAGCGGTTGGCTGTCGATGGGCGCCAGCTGCAATGGCCAGATTCCTGCTGTACCGACCTCGTGGTAGCGGCTGGGCAGCAGCTGCATCAACTCGCCACGGCTGATGCTGTGCTTCATGGTCTCGAGCAGATGGGCATCGAGATCAGCCAGAGAATTGAACAGCTCCAGGCCCCTGGCAGGTGTGAACAAAACGACGAAACCCGCGCTCTGGTCTGTCAGCAGATCGCTGACTTTCGGGGTGTCGTTTTGCGTAACAACAAAGGCCCCGGCGAGCTCGACAGTGGTTTGCTGATAAGTGAACTGCAACGCATACATGGCCGGACGCAACAGCGGGCCCAGCGCCAGTTTCTTCATCAGTTCACCAGCCTGCGGGTGCAACAGGCGATCCTTGACAGCTTGTTGCGCCTCATACTCGAGCGCGGTGAAACCGGCGTCGTATTTAAGGAAGGTTTTTGCCGGTTTGCCGTCGATCTGGTCACGCAGATCCATGTTGATCAGTTGCGTGCTGAGGCGCACCTTCAGCGTGGCGATCAGTTGCTTGCCTGCCTCGCTTTGCAGGTCGCTGGTTGCCAGCGCCTGATAGAGCGTGCGGCTGCGTTGCAGGTAGCTGTCGCGATAGGTTTTCAGCTGCTCTTCGAGGCGTTTGAGATGGGCCTGCTCGGTGCTCGGTTTGTGCTCGGGCAGCAGCGGGGTTTCGGTGTTGAAGAGCAGACGGCCGATCTGGTTGAGATCGTTTTTGATCTCATCGGGTGTGGGTGCGTTGGGGGTGCTCATAGGCACGATTTCCATGCTGGGGATGAAGGGCCAGCATGGCGAGCGGGGCGTGGAGGAGGGTGGTATCCATATATCGTGCGCGAGCCGGATTTTCCCCGCCCGCTCCAGCCCTCCCGCCACCCGCGCAGATCAAACCTGCGCGCTGACCTCCCCGCGACTCAGCAATGTCTCGATCGCCCCGCTCAAACTCGCGGCCTTGTCCCCCACCAGCAAATGCCAGACGCCGCCGTCCAACTGGCTGACACCCAGGCAGCCGAGCGCTTTGAGCTGCGCATCGGAGAATGCCTTGGCATCGGCCAGTTGCAGGCGAATGCGGGTCATGGCGATGCAATCGAGCTGCAGCACATTGTCGCGACCGCCCAGTGCATCCAGCCATTGCTGCGCCTCGTTGCGGGTAAGCGCAACGCTCTTCGGCTCATCGATGACTGCGGTTTCCACCAACGCTGTTCGGCCCAGCGCAGGCATGGCCAAGCGAATTTCATCGGCGATGCTGTCAGCCAACGGCCCGACCACGACCTGCAAACTGCCGCCCTTGCCCGGGCGCACCACCGCCATCGCGCCCAACGCTTTCAGCTCGGCATCCGAGGCCTTGTTGCGGTCGACCATCTCCAGGCGCAGTCGGGTCGTACAGGCGCCGACGGTCAGCAGGTTGTCTGCGCCGCCTAGGGCTTTGATGTAAGCGCTGGCGCGTTCGGTTTCCGAGAGCACGGTTTTTTCGGCGCTGGCGACGTCTTCGCGCCCCGGCGTCTTCAGATTGAAGCGGCGGATACAGAAGTCGAAGACCAGGTAATAGATGACCGCATAAGCCAGCCCGACCGGCACCACCAGCCAGCCATTGGTCGACTTGCCCCAGCCGAGAATCATGTCGATGAAACCACCGGAAAAGGTGAAGCCCAGATGAATGTTCAAGCCGTTGGTGATCGCCATCGACAGCCCGGTCAGCAGCGCGTGCAGGAGGAACAGCAGCGGCGCGAGAAACATGAAGGCGAATTCGATTGGCTCGGTGACGCCAGTGAGAAACGAGGTCAGCGCCATCGACAGGAAGATCCCGCCCATCACCTTGCGCCGCTCCGGCAAAGCGTTGCGATACATCGCCAGGCACGCGGCGGGCAGGCCGAAGATCATCATCGGGAACATGCCGGTCATGAACTGGCCGCCCTTCGGATCGCCGGCAAAATACCGCGACAGATCGCCGGTCACCAAGGCGCCCGTGGTCGGGTCGGTGAAGTTGCCGAAGACGAACCACGCCATGTTGTTGAGGATGTGGTGCAGGCCGGTGACGATCAGCAGGCGGTTGAACACGCCGAAGACGAAGGCGCCGATGCTGCCGCTTTCCATCATCAGTGCGCCGAACGCGTTGATGCCCTGCTGGATCGGCGGCCAGATATAGCCGAACAGCACGCCCAGACCCACCGCCGCGAACCCGGTGACGATCGGCACAAAACGCCGGCCACCGAAGAATGCCAGATACTCCGGCAGCTTGATGTCCTTGAAGCGGTTGTACAGCGCGCCGGCCATCAGGCCGCTGACGATCCCGGCGAGCATGCCCATGTTGATGGTCGAGTCGAGCACCTTGAGCGTGGAGATCATCACCAGATAACCGATCACCCCGGCCAGGCCGGCGGTGCCGTTGTTGTCCTTGGCGAAACCGACGGCGATGCCGATGGCAAAAATCATCGCCAGGTTGGCGAAGATCACTTGCCCGGCATCGTGAATGATCGCGATGTTCAACAGGTCGGTGTCGCCCAGGCGCAGCAGCAGGCCGGCAATCGGCAGGATCGCGATCGGCAGCATCAGCGCGCGGCCCAGGCGTTGCAGGCCTTCGATGAAGAGTTGGTACATGGCGTTTGTCCTTTTTGTTTTTGTTAGCGCAGAGGCCAATGTTGATGACAGGCGTGGCGAACGGCGGCGGCGCTGGACAGCTTGAGCAAGTCGCGGCTCAGGCGCTGACATTCGGCTTCATGCAACTGGCGTACGCGGTCCTTGATTTCACCGATCTGCACCGGGCTCACCGACAGTTCGGTGACGCCGAGGCCGATCAGCACCGGCGTGGCCAGCGGGTCGGAGGCGAGGGCGCCGCAGACACCGACCCAGCGCTTGTGCACCGCCGCGCCTTCGCAGGTCATGGCGATCAGGCGCAGCAACGCCGGATGCAGGGCATCGACCCGTGCCGCCAGCCCGGCGTGGTCGCGGTCCATGGCCAGGGTGTATTGCGACAGATCGTTGGTACCGATCGAGAGAAAGTCGGCGTGTTCGGCCAGTTGTTCGGCTTGCAGCGCGGCGGCGGGGACTTCGATCATCACGCCGATCTCCGGGCGCTCGGTAATGCCGAGCTCAAGGCGCAAGGCATCGACGCGCTGGCGGATGTGCAGCAGTTCGTCGACCTCGGTGACCATCGGCAACAGAATCCGGCAACGCGACAACGGCTTGACCTGCAGCAGCGCGCGCAGTTGCTGATCGAGAATTTCCGGCCGCGCCTGGGCCAGCCGAATGCCGCGCAGACCGAGCACTGGGTTGGCCTCGGCGGGCAGCGGCAGGTAGTCGAGTTGCTTGTCGCCACCGACGTCGATGGTGCGGATGATCACCGGCTTGTCGCCCATGGCATCGATCACCGCTTGATAGGCGCTGCGCTGTTCTTCGACGTCCGGTGCCGTCTGGCGATCAACGAAGAGAAACTCGGTGCGCAACAGGCCGACGCCATCGGCACCGTTGGCAAAAGCGTCTGCTGCTTCGTTGCTTGAGGCGACATTGGCGACCACTTCGATGTGCACGCCATTGCGCGTTTCAGCGGGCAAATGGGCTTTGGCCTGTTGGCTTTCGCGACGCTGCTGACGCTCGATCTGCGCCTGTTGCACTTCGGCCAGGCGCTCGGCGTTTGGCGTCAATTCGAGACGACCGCCCTCAGCGTCGAGCACCACGGCCTGATCTTGCGGCTGCTCAAGCAATTGCGCGCCCAAAGCGACGATGCACGGCAGGCCTTTGCCGCGCGCCAGAATCGCTACGTGCGAGGTCGCGCCGCCCTCGGCCATGCACAACCCGGCGACACCTTGCGCGCTGAGTTGCAGCAGATCCGATGGCGTCAGTTCGTGAGCGGCAACAATGGCGCCGGCCGGAACCTGGTATTGCCAGGCCTCGCCAAGCAGGGCGCGCAGGACGCGTTGCTTGAGGTCGCGCAAATCGTTGGCCCGTTCGGCCAGCAGCGGACTGCCGGTGCCTTGCAACATGTCGCACTGGGTGTCGATCGACTGACTCCAGGCATGGGTCGCTGCGGTGCCTTGTGCGATGAATTGCTGCGCGGCGTCGAGCAGGGCCGGGTCTTCGAGCAGCGCCATGTGTGCAGCGAAGATCGCTTCTTCGTCGGCGTTCTTATGCTTTTTCGCCTGGGCGAGGGTGGCGGCGATTTCGCTGCGCACCGCGTTCAATGCCGTTTCAAGCGTCTGCTGCTGTTGCACTGGATCGTGATGGCCCGCATCCGCCGGTAGAGTTATCGCGTTCAAGCGAAACAACGGCCCGGCGACCAGCCCCGGCGCGGCGCAAACACCATGCAACACCCCAGCCTCGGCCGGGCGTTTCAGCGCGGCGGTGGTGGTCGGCGCTTGCCCGTGATGATCGTCCGGCAGCGCCGTGGCCAATGCGCTGAGCAGAGCTCGCAATGCGGCATCGGCGTCCGGCCCCTGACAACTGACCTGCACCTCATCCTGCTCACCAATCGCCAGCCCCATCAAACCGATCAGACTGTTGCACGGCGCCGATTTGCCGTTGAAATGCAGTTGTGAGTGGCTGCTGAACCCCTGGGCGGTCTGGCGGATCAGCGCAGCGGGGCGCGCATGCAGGCCACCGCGATGAGCGACCTGCACTTGACCACGAACCTCAGGCCCGCCGCTTATATCGGTATTCGCCGCCACCACATTGCGCGCGATGATGTGCAGCAACGGCTCGCCGACTTTCACCGCTTTGAGGGTGATCGGCCGCACCTGAAAATCCGCGCTGTTGGTCAGGATCAACAGGCTGACCAGGCTTTTGCAGTGCTGGCCGACCTTGTCCAGGTCATAACGCAGCAGCGGCTGACCGAGGCTGACGCGATCGCTTTCCTTGACCAGCATGGCGAAACCTTCGCCGTTCAGTTCAACGGTGTCGAGGCCCAAATGCAGGAGGATTTCCGCACCGTTGTCGGCGCGAACGGTCACCGCGTGGCTGCTGCGCGCAACGTGGATGACCACGCCGGCGCAGGGCGAATACAGCGTGTCGTTGAGCGGGTCGATGGCGATGCCGTCGCCCATCGCGCCACTGGCGAACACCGCGTCCGGGACGTTGGCGAGCGTCAGCACCGGGCCGCTGAGCGGGGCGCTGAGGGTCAGCTCTTTATTGTTGTCGGGCATGGCTGGGTCTCATCAGGTGTGCAGTCAGTCGGACTTAATGCGTGCGGGTCACTTTGCTCAAATGGCGCGGCTGATCCGGGTCCATGCCCCGCGCCACGGCCAGGCCTGCGGCCATCACGTAAAAGCTCTGGATCGCCAGAATCGGATCGAGGGCCGGGTGTTCGGCGCGAGTCAGGGTCAGGTCGCGTTCGCTGACGTCATCCGGCGCGGCGAGCAAGACCCGGGCGCCGCGCTGGCGCATTTCCGCTGCCAGACTCAGCAGGCCGGCCTGCTCGGCGCCGCGTGGGGCGAAAACCAGCAGCGGATAGTGTTCGTCGATCAGCGCCATCGGGCCGTGACGGACTTCGGCACTGCTGAACGCTTCGGCCTGAATCGCCGAGGTTTCCTTGAACTTCAGCGCCGCTTCCTGAGCAATCGCGAAACCGGCGCCACGGCCGATCACCATCAGGCGCTCGCAATCGCGCAGGGCTTCGATGGCCACGCTCCAGTCCTGTTTCGCCGCTTCGCGCAGGCCTGCTGGCAGCGCGTCGTGGGCTTGCAGCAATTCGCTGTCCTCTTTCCAGTGCGCGATCAAACGCGCGCTGGCGCTGAGGGTGGCGATAAAGCTTTTGGTCGCAGCGACGCTGCTTTCAGTCCCGGCAAGCAGCGGCAGGCTGAATTCACAGGCCGCTTCGAGTGGCGAATCGGCAGCGTTAACCATCGACACGCTGAGCGCGCCACGCTTGCGCAACAGGCGCAGGCTGTTGACCAGATCCGGGCTCTGCCCCGACTGCGAAAACGCAAAGGCGACCTGACCGCTGACTTTCAGTGGCGCCTGCTGCATGGTCACCACCGACATCGGCAACGAGGCCACCGGCACGCCCAGTTGCTGCATGGTCAGGTAGGCGAAGTAGCTCGCCGCGTGGTCGGAGCTGCCACGGGCGACGGTCATCGCCACTTGCGGCGGCTGACGGCGCAGGCGCCCGGCGATCTCGATCATCGGCGCGTCGAGCTGTTGCAGTTGGGCTTGCACGGCCTCGAACGAGGACAGCGCCTCTTCAAGCATTTTTGAAGTCAATGTCTTCTCCTTCGACCATGACGGCGGTCAGTGTGAGTGAGCGATCGAGCCGCACGCAGTCGGCCCAGGCGCCGGGGGCAAGGCGCCCGCGTTCGGTAATGCCGAGGTAGTCGGCGGGAAATTGCGACAGACGCTGCGAGGCTTCGCTGATCGGCAGGCCGATTTTCACCAGATTGCGCAGGGCCTGATCCATGGTCAGGGTGCTGCCGGCCAGCGTGCCGTCGGGCAGACGCACGCCGCCCAGGCATTTGGTCACGGTGTGGCTGCCAAGCTTGTATTCACCGTCGGGCATGCCGGCGGCGGCGGTCGAATCGGTGACGCAATACAGACACGGGATCGAACGCAGGGCCACGCGGATGGCGCCGGGATGCACGTGCAACAGATCGGGAATCAGCTCGGCGTATTTGGCGTGGGCCAGTGCTGCGCCGACGATGCCCGGCTCGCGGTGATGCAGCGGGCTCATGGCGTTATAGAGGTGGGTGAAACTGCTGGCACCGGCAGCCAGCGCGGCCACGCCTTCCTCGTAGCTGCCGAGGGTGTGGCCGATCTGCATGCGGATGCCACGGCTGCTCAGTTCGCGAATCAATGCATCGTGACCGGCGATTTCCGGGGCGATGGTGATGACGCGGATCGGCGCCAGCGCCAGATATTCTTCAACTTCGGCCATCAATGCGGTGTGGGCGAAGTTCGGTTGAGCGCCGAGTTTTCCCGGGTTGATGTACGGGCCTTCAAGGTGCACGCCGAGGACTCGCGCGGCGCCTTTCGGACGCTGTTCACAGAATTGTCCTACCTCTTTCAGGACATTTGAGATATCCGCGCTCGGCGCAGTCATGGTGGTGGCCAACAGCGAGGTGGTGCCGAAACGCACGTGGGTTTTGCTTATGGTTTCGAAGGCTTCGGCGCCTTCCATAATGTCTTTGCCACCGCCGCCGTGCACATGCAGGTCGATGAAACCCGGCAGCAGATAGGGCAGATCATTAGCCGCCGGATCGCAGGGCACGCCTTCGATCGACACGACCTTGCCGTGTTCGTGAATCAGCCGGCCGCGAACCCAGCCGCTGGCGGTGAGGATGTTGTCTTCGGACATTTTCGTTCTCGCTTGGGGCCGCTCTCAGCGGCGCAGCTCTGCCACAAAGTCGTAGTAGTCGTTGCGGCAATAGGTGTCGGTGACTTCGATCGGCGTGTTGTCTTCCAGATAGCCGACCCGGGTCATCAGCAGCATGGCGGTGCCGGGGGCGATGCCGACCAGTGCGGCGAATTCGTCCGAGGCGTTGATCGCCTGAATGTGCTGCAGGGCGCGGACGATCGGTTTGCCGATGCCGTCGAGGTATTCGTAAAGCGAATCGCCCACCGCTTGCGGCCTGGGCATGATTGAGGCGGGCAGGGTGCTCATCTCGATCGCCATGACCGTGTCATCGGCTTTGCGCAGGCGCTTCATGCGCGCCACCTTGTCATTCGGCGACAGGCCGAGGCGGATCAATTCTTCGTGGGTCGGCAGGGTGATCTCCCGCTCCAGCCATTTCGAGCTCGGCACGAAACCTTTCAGGCGCAGCATTTCGCTGAAGCCGGACAGACGCGACAGCGGTTGTTCCAGGCGTGGGGTGATGAAGGTGCCCGAGCCTTGCAGGCGGCGGATCAGGCCTTGCTCGAGCAAAACTTCCAAAGCCTTGCGTGCGGTGACCCGGGAGATGCCGAGCTGGTCGCTGAGGTTGCGCTCGGACGGCATCGCCTGTTCGGCCTTCCACTGCCCGGCATGAATCGCCGCTTCCAGATTGCGCGCCAGTTGCAAGTACAGCGGCGTCGGCTGGGAGTCATCGGGACGTAGGGTTTGAAGGTCGTTCATGTAGGTCGTTTCCGTCGCGAGTATAGGATTGTTGTGGCTCGCTTGTGCGACGGAAGCTAATACCACTTGAATACCATGTCAACGCAATGAAATGGCGTCTGACCCAATGGATTGGCGGGTTTCAGGGGGCAGTGTTTAAAGTGGTATTAGTGATGGCCTATAAAAAGCAAAAGATCGCAGCCTGCGACAGCTTCTACAGTTGAGAGTGGTATCACCCCTGTAGGCGCTGTCGCAGGCTGCGATCTTTTGATTTATTTTTTTTGCGGTGACCAGCGGTCGAGTTTACGGACGAATCTCGATCATCGTGCCGTCCGGTACCAGATTCCACACTTCACGCATGTCGACGTTGCGCATGGCGATGCAGCCGTCGGTCCAGTCGAGGGTGTGGAATAACTGCTCCGGATTGTCTGCTGAATCCGGAGTGCCGTGGATCATGATCATCCCGCCGGGCTCGACACCTTCACGGCGTGCGCGGGCGGCATCGCTGATGTTCGGGTAGGAGATGTGCATCGACAGGTTGAATTTGTCGCTGGTCTTGCGCCAGTCGATCCAATAGAAACCTTCGGGTGTGCGTTTGTCGCCCTCGATCAGTTTCGGGCCTTTCTTTGCACCCTTGCCCAAGGAGATGCGATAGGTCTTCAGCGGCTTGCCGTCGGCAATCAACTGCAGTTGGTGGGCCGATTTCAGTACCAGGACTTTTTCGATCAGCGGAGTGTTCGAGGGCGTCACGGTGGTCACGAATGACGCTTGCGAAACGCTGACGAACGACAGGCACAACAGGGCAAGCAACCAACGCATTGAAACGATTCCCCAAGAATGACGCAGACACATAGTGATAGATGCAGGTGTGGTTATCGGCAGGGTGCCGCGAAGCTCAAGTGATCGCCGGCTGCACCAGTGGCGGAATCGACTCCGAACGCACCGGGTAAACCTCGCTGCGCCGATCGGCAAAGAAACATTCCAGCGTGCGCCCGACCGTGCGGAAAGCCAGCTCGTCCCAGGGAATGTCGGCTTCTTCGAACAGCTGCACTTCAAGGCTTTCCGGCCCGGCCGCGTATTGCAGATCGGCCAGTTCGGCGCGGAAGAACACATGCACCTGGCTGATGTGCGGCACGTCGATCAGCGTGTAGATGCTCAGGTTGCGCACCCGGGCGCAGGCTTCTTCGGCGGTTTCGCGGATGGCGGCCTGCTCGATGGTCTCGCCGTTTTCCATGAAGCCGGCAGGTAGCGTCCAGTAACCGAGACGCGGCTCGATGGCGCGGCGGCAGAGCAGCACTTTCGTCCCCCAGGTCGGCACGCAACCGGCGACGATATTGGGGTTCTGGTAGTGAATGGTCTGACAGCTGTCGCAGACAAATCGCAGCCGCGAGTCGCCTTCGGGAATGCGCTGGGTGACCGGGTTACCGCAGTGGCTGCAAAATTTCATGCTCGGGTTCCTGAATGCTGCGCCTATCTTGGCGTGCAGCGGGGCCGGTCGGCAAGTTGTCGTTTCGCGACACGACGGGTTTCGGGGGCTTGGGCGCTCGCTTTGATTGGTGCATGATGCGGAGCAAGGCACCGATCGAGAACACTCATGCTGGACGAGCTACTGCATAGGGTAAGCAACCACACACCGCGCACGCTGGAGACCGACGCACGTTTCCCCGAAGCCGCCGTGCTGGTGCCGATCACCCGCAGTGACGAACCGGAACTGGTCCTGACCCTGCGCGCCAGCGGGCTTTCGACCCATGGCGGCGAGGTCGCCTTCCCCGGAGGGCGACGCGACCCGGAAGATCCGGACCTCATATTCACCGCGCTGCGCGAAGCCGAAGAAGAGATCGGCCTGCCACCGGGCCTGGTCGAAGTCATCGGCCCGCTGAGTCCGCTGATCTCCCTGCACGGCATCAAGGTAACGCCGTATGTCGGGGTGATTCCCGACTTTGTCGAATACCAGCCCAATGATGCCGAGATCGCCGCCGTCTTCAGCGTGCCGCTGGAATTCTTCCGCAAGGACCCGCGTGAGCATACCCATCGCATCGATTATCAGGGCCGCAGTTGGTACGTGCCGAGCTATCGCTTCGGCGAGTACAAGATCTGGGGCCTGACGGCGATCATGATTGTCGAGTTGATCAACCTGCTCTATGACGCCAAAATCAGCCTGCACCGACCGCCGAAAAGCTTTGTCGATACCTGAGCCGTCGTTCGAACGGCCGCGAGCCCCGAGGAAAACAAAATGAAATACCGCCTGGGCGACGCCCGTGTCGAAACCCATCCACAGAGCTGGGTCGCGCCCAATGCCGTGCTGGTGGGCAAGGTCCGCCTGGAAGAGGGCGCCAACGTCTGGTTCAACGCTGTGTTGCGCGGCGACAACGAACTGATCCTCATCGGCAAGAACAGCAATGTGCAGGACGGTACGGTGATGCACACCGACATGGGCTATCCACTGACCATCGGCACTGGCGTGACTATCGGCCACAACGCGATGCTCCACGGCTGCACGGTCGGCGATTACAGTCTGATCGGCATTAACGCGGTGATTCTCAACGGCGCGAAGATCGGCAAGAACTGCATCATCGGCGCCAATTCGCTGATCGGCGAAGGCAAGGAAATTCCCGACGGTTCGCTGGTGATGGGCTCGCCGGGCAAAGTCGTACGTGAACTGACCGAGGCGCAAAAGAAGATGCTCGAAGCCAGCGCCGCGCACTATGTGCATAACTCGCAGCGTTACGCCCGCGATCTGGTCGAGCAGGAACAATGACGACTGTTGAACGACCAGTCGCCTCGCCTTGCGTGAATATCTGCGCGCTGGATGAAGATGACGTTTGTACCGGGTGCCAGCGCACGGTCGCGGAGATCACCCGCTGGGGCCGCATGAGCAATGACGAGCGCCGGGTGGTGCTGGGGCTGTGTCATGAACGGGCGAAGGCGAGTGGATTGGTCTGGATGATTCCCGCGAAGTCAGGCGTCTGAACCACCGCTTTCGCGAGCAGGCTCGCTCCCACCTTGAAAATGCGTTCCACTGTGGGAGCGAGCTTGCTCGCGAAGACGTCGGTCCTGTCACCGCACCTATTGGCGCAATACCAGCGCTCAAGTAACCTGTGCGCCACATTTACAGGCCGCCCCCATGATCTTCCTCATCGCCTACATCAGCAGCGTCGTGCTGATCAACTTCGCCTTTTCCACCGCACCGCACCTGGACATCATCTGGTCGGCCTGGGGCGGCCTGGTGTTCGTGCTGCGTGACATGGTGCAAACGCGCTTCGGTCATGGCGCGATCGTGGCGATGCTGGCGGCGCTGGTGCTCTCCTACATCACGTCCGACCCTTCCATCGCGCTGGCCAGCGCCACGGCGTTCGCGGTCTCCGAGTGCATCGACTGGCTGGTGTTCAGCATTACCAAGCGGCCGTTGCGTGATCGACTGTGGATCAGTTCGGCGCTGAGCATTCCACTGGATACCTTCATCTTCTTCGGCATGATCGACGCCTTGACGCCGCCGGTGATCATCACCGCGCTGGCCTCCAAGTTTGCCGGCGTCACCGCGGTCTGGCTGATCATGGCCTGGCGTGATCGCAAACAGGCTGTCGCCAGCTGAAGCCAAACCCTCGGGTTCATGTAAAATGCCGCGCTTTCTCCCCATGGAAAGCGCACCTGCGTGGCTTTCCTCGATGATCCGCTTCCTTTGAGGACCTGAGATGACCCGTATCGGAACTCCATTGTCGCCAACCGCGACCCGCGTATTGCTGTGTGGCTGTGGTGAGTTGGGCAAGGAAGTGGTAATCGAACTGCAGCGCCTGGGCGTTGAAGTGATTGCCGTCGACCGCTACGCCAACGCGCCGGCCATGCAAGTCGCCCATCGCAGCCACGTGATCAACATGCTCGACGGCGCTGCTCTGCGTGCAGTGATCGAAGCCGAGAAGCCGCACTTCATCGTGCCGGAAATCGAAGCCATCGCTACCGCCACGCTGGTCGAGCTGGAAGCCGAAGGCTTCACCGTGATTCCGACCGCGCGTGCGGCGCAACTGACCATGAACCGCGAAGGTATTCGTCGTCTGGCTGCCGAGGAGTTGGACCTGCCGACTTCGCCGTACCACTTTGCCGACACCTTCGAGGACTACAGCAAAGCCGTTCAGGACCTGGGTTTCCCTTGCGTGGTCAAGCCAGTGATGAGTTCGTCGGGCAAGGGCCAGAGCCTGTTGCGCAGCGCCGATGACGTACAGAAAGCCTGGGATTACGCGCAAGAGGGCGGACGCGCCGGCAAAGGTCGGGTGATCATCGAAGGCTTCATCGACTTTGACTACGAAATCACCCTGCTGACCGTGCGCCACATTGGCGGCACCACGTTCTGCGCACCGGTCGGTCACCGTCAGGAGAAGGGCGACTATCAGGAATCCTGGCAGCCGCAGGCCATGAGCCCGATTGCTCTGGCTGAATCCGAGCGCGTTGCCAAAGCAGTCACTGAAGCGCTGGGTGGCCGTGGTCTGTTCGGCGTCGAGCTGTTCATCAAAGGCGATCAGGTGTGGTTCAGCGAAGTCTCGCCACGGCCGCATGACACCGGGCTGGTGACGCTGATCTCTCAGGATCTGTCGCAGTTCGCTCTGCATGCCCGCGCCATTCTTGGCCTGCCGGTACCGCTGATCCGTCAGTTCGGTCCGTCGGCGTCGGCCGTGATTCTGGTGGAAGGCCAGTCGACCCAGACTGCATTCGCCAATCTGGGCGCTGCGTTGAGCGAGCCGGACACCGCGCTGCGTCTGTTCGGCAAGCCGGAAGTGAACGGTCAGCGCCGCATGGGCGTGGCGCTGGCCCGTGATGAGTCGATCGAGGCCGCACGCGCCAAAGCGACCCGTGCGTCGCAGGCGGTTGTTGTCGAGCTGTAAACCGGGTCGCGGCAGCTATTCGCGAGCAGGCTCGCTCCCACATTTGGAATGCATTTCCCTGTGGGAGCGAGCCTGCTCGCGAAGCTTTTGATCTTCTGTCAGGCAACCTGATTCAGATCGTTATTGCGCGTCTCCTTCAAGCACAAGACCGCAATCAGACTCAACACCGCCGCCGCCGACACATACCCGCCGACATAACTCAACCCACCCATCGCCACCAGTTTCTGCGCAAAGAACGGCGCCGCCGAGGCCCCGACGATGCCGCCCAGGTTGTACGCCGCTGAAGCGCCGGTATAACGCACGTGGGTCGGAAACAGCTCAGGCAACAGCGCGCCCATCGGTGCGAATGTCACGCCCATCAAAAACAACTCGATGCACAGAAACAGCGCCACGCCCCAGGTCGAGCCCTGCGTCAGCAATGGCTCCATGAGAAATCCGGACAGAATCGCCAGCACGCCACCGATGATCAGCACCGGTTTGCGCCCGTAACGGTCGCTGGCCCAGGCCGACAAAGGCGTCGCGGCGGCCATGAACAACACGGCAAAGCACAGCAGGCCAAGGAAAGTCTCGCGGCTGTAACCCAGCGTCGATACGCCATAGCTCAGGGAAAACACCGTCGAGATATAGAACAGTGCATAGCAGACCACCATCGCCGCCGCCCCGAGCAGGGTCGGCGCCCAGTATTGGCTGAACAACTCGACCAGCGGCACCTTGACTCGCTCCTGACGGGCGATCGCATTGGCGAACACTGGCGTTTCATGCAATTTCAGGCGCACATACAGGCCGACCATCACCAGCGCCGCACTGAGCAGAAACGGAATACGCCAGCCCCAACTGCGGAACTGTTCGTCATCCAAGGTCATGGCCAAGGTCAGGAACAGGCCGTTGGCCGCAAGAAAACCAATCGATGGCCCGAGCTGCGGAAACATGCCGAACCAGGCGCGTTTGCCCTTCGGCGCGTTTTCCGTGGCCAGCAGCGCTGCGCCGCCCCATTCGCCGCCAAGGCCCAGGCCCTGACCGAAACGCAGCACGCACAGGAGAATCGGCGCCCAGGCACCAATGCTGTCGTAGCCCGGCAACACGCCAATCAAGGTGGTGCACACGCCCATCAACAGCAGTGAGGCGACCAGCGTCGATTTACGGCCGATACGGTCGCCGAAGTGGCCAAACAGTGCCGAACCCAGTGGTCGGGCGAGGAAGGCAATGCCGAAAGTGAGAAAAGCGGAAAGCATCTGCGCCGTGCCGGAGGTCTGCGGAAAGAACACCGGCCCGATCACCAGCGCCGCAGCGGTGGCATAAACGTAGAAGTCGTAGAACTCGATGGCGGTGCCGATAAAGCTTGCCGTGGCCACGCGGGTGGCGGAATTGGTCGGCTGGGCAGGCGCGGTTTCGCTGTAAGCGGTTTGGGTCGTCATGCGGTGATCCCTGACAGTCATGAGCTCCAGTGGAGCGAATTATTATGGTCGAACACCCAGGGATGTGGGGTAGGGCGCGAGCGCTGTTTCGAGTAGGAACAGTCGTCGGTTTGCAGCGGAAACAGTCAGGATCCGGGCAGTGCCGGGTAGGCACAGGGATCGACGGCGCTTGGGTAAGCGCCTCGATTATAGGAAGGGGGCTAACGATCAAACAAGCGCAAACAATGCAGCTTTATCGAGCAGGCACCAGAGCAGGCACCGATGAGGTCAGCCAGATCAACACCTTGCTCACCCGGTTCTCCTCGGTCTCAAGGATTTCCAGTCGATAACGCCCGATCTTCAGGCACACCGCGCTTTCCGGAATGGTTTCCAGCGCTTCGGTGACCAGGCCGTTGAGCGTCTTCGGCCCGTCGCTCGGCAGGTGCCAGCCCAGGCACTTGTTCAGGTCGCGGATCGATGCGGCGCCATCGATCACCATACGCCCGTCGGCCTGGGGATGGATGTGCGGGTTGTCGAGGCTGTGCTCGCTTTCGAATTCGCCGACGATCTCTTCGAGAATGTCTTCAAGGGTGACGATGCCCAGCACTTCGCCGTATTCATCGACGACCATGCCGAGGCGGCGTTGCTGCTTGTGGAAATTCAGCAGTTGCAGTTGCAGCGGCGTGCTTTCCGGGACGAAGTAGGGCTCGTAGCTGGCGGCCAGCAGTGCCTCGCGGGTCAATCCGCCGTTGCTTAGCAAATGGCCGATCTGGCGGGTGTTGAGCACCGCTTCGACCTGATTGATGTCGCTGTGAAAAACCGGCAGACGCGTGCGCTTGTTCTCGCGCAGTTGCTCGATGATCTCTTCGATCGAATCGTCGAGGTTGATGCCGTCGACGTCACTGCGCGGCACCAGAATGTCGTTGACCGTGATGCTGTCCAGCGCATGAATGCCCGATACCGGGTGGGTGCGGACCGGATGGTCGTGATCATCGTCGTGATCGGCCGGCAACTCGTCCTCGCTCTGTTGCACCACCTGCGCCTTGCGCGTGAACGGGGTCATCAACAAAGCGCTGACCCGGCTGAACAGCCACGCGAACGGGTAGACGATTTTCATCGGCACGGTCAGCAGGGCATTGCCGAACGCCAGCACGGCATCCGGATAGCGCCGGGCCACGGTGCGCGGGAAATAATCGGCGAACACCAGCAGGATGCCACCGGCGCTAAGGCAGGCCGCCCACGGGCCGTTTTCTTCGCAGAGAAAAATCGCCAGCAGCGTCGCGATGATCACCGCGAGAGCGCGGCACAGGGTGTTGCAGAGGATCAGGCTGTCGAGCGGGAAGCTCAGCTTCGCCAGCGGTTTATCGCTGGCGCGCGAGGCGATACGTTGCGCGAGCAGGTGCTGCTGCGCGATTTCGACGGCGGTAAACAGCCCTGACCATAAAATCAGCAGGACAAATACCGCGAGCATCGGCCCTATGGGCAAACCGTCCATTTATGCCGCCCGTCAGATGTGCAGAATGTATTCACGAACCAGTTTGCTGCCGAAGTACGCCAGCATCAGCAGGCAGAAACCGGCGAGGGTCCAGCGAATCGCCTTGTGGCCACGCCAGCCCAGACGGTTGCGGCCCCACAACAGCACGCTGAAGACGATCCATGCCAGGCAGGCCAGCAGGGTCTTGTGCACCAAGTGCTGAGCGAACAGGTTCTCGACGAACAGCCAGCCGGAAATCAGCGACAGCGACAGTAGCGTCCAGCCGGCCCAGAGAAAGCCGAACAGCAGGCTTTCCATGGTTTGCAGGGGCGGGAAGTTCTTGATCAGCCCGGACGGGTGCTTGTGCTTGAGCTGATGGTCCTGAACCAGCAGCAGCAACGCCTGGAACACGGCGATGGTGAACATGCCGTAGGCGAGGATCGACAATAGAATGTGCGCGAGGATGCCCGGCTCTTCATCGATGATCTGCACCGTGCCGGTCGGCGCGAACTGCGCCAGCAATACCGTGATCGCACCCAGCGGGAACAGCAGCACCAGCAGGTTTTCCACCGGGATCCGCGAGCAGGCGAGCAAGGTCAGGGCAATCACCGCCGCGGCGATAAGGCTGGACGCGCTGAAGAAGTCCAGGCCGAGGCCGATCGGGGTCAATAGATGCGTGAGCAGGCTGGCGCCGTGGGCGAGCACGGCGAAGACGCCGAGGCTGACCAGCAGGCGCTTGTTCGCCTTGGCGCCGGTGGCCAGGCGGGTACTTTGATAGACGGTCGCAGCGGCATAGAGCAGGGCGGCGGCGAGGGTGGTCAGCAAACTGGGTGACAAGGGGAGCATAAATCCTGTTAGGCGAGCCCGAAAGGCGCTGAGTTTGGCATAGAACCGCCACGGCACGAAAGACTCCGCAAGCTGACGGCGAGGTGTCCGCCGGCCGCAGTCTTCGCTATAATCCGCGACCTGCCCACGCCGCAGGCTCGCCGAGCACATGTTGATTCCGGTCTGGGCCGCCATTATCCCGGTTCGTACAGGGCCTGAAAGGATCGCGCAATGTTTGAAAACTTAACCGACCGTCTCTCGCAGACGCTGCGCCATGTCACCGGCAAGGCCAAGCTGACCGAGGACAATATCAAAGACACCCTGCGTGAAGTGCGCATGGCGTTGCTCGAAGCTGACGTCGCATTGCCGGTGGTCAAGGACTTCGTCAATTCGGTCAAGGAGCGCGCTGTCGGCACCGAGGTGTCGCGCAGCCTGACGCCGGGCCAGGCATTCGTGAAGATCGTCCAGGCCGAACTCGAAAGCCTGATGGGCGCGGCCAACGAAGACCTCAACCTGAGCGCCGTTCCGCCAGCCGTGATTCTGATGGCCGGTCTGCAGGGCGCGGGTAAAACCACCACTGCCGGCAAACTGGCGCGCTTTCTTAAAGAGCGCAAGAAGAAGTCGGTCATGGTTGTTTCGGCGGACATCTACCGTCCGGCGGCGATCAAGCAGCTGGAAACCCTGGCCAACGACATCGGCGTGACGTTCTTCCCGTCCGACCTGAGCCAGAAGCCGGTCGACATCGCCAATGCGGCTATTAAAGAAGCCAAACTGAAATTCATCGACGTGGTTATCGTCGACACCGCCGGTCGTCTGCACATCGACGAAGAGATGATGGGCGAGATCAAGGCGCTGCACGCGGCGATCAACCCGGTCGAAACCCTGTTCGTGGTCGACGCCATGACCGGTCAGGACGCCGCCAACACGGCCAAGGCCTTTGGCGATGCGCTGCCGCTGACCGGTGTGATCCTGACCAAGGTCGATGGCGACGCCCGTGGCGGTGCCGCGCTGTCGGTGCGCGCCATCACCGGCAAGCCGATCAAGTTCATCGGTATGGGCGAGAAGAGCGAAGCGCTCGATCCGTTCCACCCTGAGCGTATCGCCTCGCGGATCCTTGGCATGGGCGACGTGCTCAGCCTGATCGAGCAGGCCGAAGCGACGCTGGACAAGGACAAGGCCGACAAACTGGCCAAGAAGCTGAAGAAGGGCAAGGGCTTCGACCTCGAAGACTTCCGCGATCAGCTGCAACAGATGAAGAACATGGGCGGCCTCGGCGGGCTCATGGACAAACTGCCGAGCATCGGCGGTGTCAACCTGTCGCAAATGGGCAATGCCCAGAACGCCGCAGAGAAGCAGTTCAAGCAGATGGAAGCCATCATCAATTCCATGACCCCGGCCGAGCGCCGCGACCCTGAGCTGATCAGCGGTTCGCGCAAGCGCCGGATCGCCATGGGTTCCGGCACGCAAGTGCAGGACATCGGTCGCTTGATCAAGCAGCACAAGCAGATGCAGAAGATGATGAAGAAATTCACCGCCAAGGGCGGTATGGCAAAAATGATGCGCGGCATGGGCGGTATGTTGCCCGGCGGCGGCATGCCGAAAATGTGAGACAGGACACCAAGACTTCGCCGGTCGTCGCACCGGCGCAGACCCTGCAAGGACGCAGGATCAACAGCAAACCCGCACTCGGCGGGAGCTGACTGGCCGTTTTTATCGACGGCTCTCTATGCAAATCCGCACGGCATGCCATGGGCGCCGGAAAAAGTCATTTGCAAAAGTCCGGATATTCCTTAGAATATGCGGCCTTTCGGGCACCCATGCCCGCTGTGCATTTAGATTTGCAGCACCGACTACAGGAACGATGTTCACATGCTAACAATCCGTCTTGCCCTTGGCGGCTCCAAAAAGCGCCCGTTTTACCACCTGACCGTAACCGACTCGCGTAACCCGCGTGACGGCTCCCACAAAGAACAGGTTGGTTTCTTCAACCCTGTTGCCCGTGGTCAGGAAATCCGTCTGTCCGTGAACCAAGAACGCGTTGCCTACTGGCTGAGCGTTGGTGCACAACCTTCTGAGCGCGTTGCTCAGTTGTTGAAGGAATCTGCCAAGGCTGCGGCCTGAGCAATATGAACGCGACGCCAGCCCCTGCCGATGATTTGATCGTTATTGGCAAAATTTATTCTGTTCATGGCGTTCGCGGCGAAGTGAAGGTTTATTCCTTTACTGATCCGACTGAAAACCTGTTGCAGTACAAAACCTGGACGCTCAAGCGCGAAGGCAATGTCAAACAGGTCGAGCTGGTCAGTGGACGCGGGAGCGACAAGTTCCTGGTCGCCAAGCTCAAGGGTCTCGATGATCGTGAAGAAGCTCGTCTTCTGGCCGGTTATGAGATCTGCGTGCCGCGCAACCTGTTCGCTGAATTGACCGAAGGCGAGTACTACTGGCACCAGCTGGAAGGTCTGAAGGTCATCGACACCCTTGGGCAACTGCTCGGGAAAATCGATCATCTTCTGGAAACCGGCGCCAATGATGTAATGGTCGTCAAGCCTTGCGCTGGCAGCCTGGATGATCGCGAACGCCTGTTGCCCTATACGGAGCAATGCGTGTTGGCCGTCGACCTGGAAGCGGGCGAGATGAAGGTGGATTGGGACGCGGACTTCTGAACGTGGCTAACTTGCGCGTAGAAGTGATCAGTTTGTTTCCCGAGATGTTTTCCGCCATTGGCGATTACGGCATCACCAGTCGTGCGGTCAAACAGGGGCTCTTGCAGCTGACCTGTTGGAATCCGCGAGATTACACGACGGATCGGCATCACACTGTGGACGATCGCCCGTTTGGCGGTGGTCCGGGCATGGTGATGAAGATCAAGCCCCTGGAAGATGCACTGGCTCAGGCCAAGGCAGCAGCCGGGGAGGCGGCGAAGGTGATTTACCTGTCCCCCCAAGGCCGTCAACTGACTCAGTCGGCGGTACGCGAGCTGGCACAATCGGATGCATTGATCCTGATTGCCGGCCGCTACGAAGGCATTGACGAGCGCTTTATTGAGGCTCATGTCGATGAAGAGTGGTCGATTGGCGACTATGTACTGTCTGGCGGCGAGCTGCCGGCCATGGTCCTGATCGATGCGGTTACACGACTGCTGCCTGGAGCTTTAGGGCATGCGGATTCCGCTGAGGAAGATTCCTTTACGGATGGTCTGCTGGATTGCCCGCACTACACCCGACCGGAGGTGTATGCGGATCAGCGTGTTCCCGACGTGTTGCTGAGTGGCAATCACGCGCATATCCGGCGTTGGCGTTTACAGCAGTCCCTTGGTCGGACCTATGAACGACGCGCCGATCTTCTGGAAAGCCGCTCGCTTTCTGGAGAAGAGAAGAAGCTGCTCGAGGAATACATCCGCGAGCGGGACGATAGTTAACAACGTATCGATGGTAGATCGAACGATTTACCTTAGGAGCACAGCATGACCAACAAAATCATCCTTGCACTCGAAGCAGAGCAGATGACCAAAGAAATCCCTACCTTCGCCCCAGGCGACACTATTGTCGTTCAGGTGAAAGTGAAGGAAGGCGATCGTTCCCGTCTGCAAGCGTTCGAAGGCGTTGTAATCGCCAAGCGTAACCGCGGCGTGAACAGTGCGTTCACCGTTCGTAAAATCTCCAACGGTGTTGGCGTAGAACGTACTTTCCAGACCTACTCCCCGCAGATCGACAGCATGGCTGTCAAACGTCGCGGTGACGTACGTAAAGCCAAGCTGTACTACCTGCGCGACCTGTCGGGTAAAGCAGCACGCATCAAGGAAAAACTGGCTTAAGCCCAGCTTCCGATGCAGAAAAAAGCAGCCTACGGGCTGCTTTTTTGTTGCCTGCGATTTGCGCTACAAAGATCTTCTGTCCGTGACCGAGTCGCGGCCTTCGCGAGCAGGCTCGCTCCCACAGGAATTCAAATGTGGGAGCGAGCCTGCTCGCGAATCGCTCTGTCAGGCGCTGGAACCTTGCGGTTGAATCAACGCCAGCAACGTCCACCCCGCACCCGGCTTCAACGCCGTTTCCGGTGTCACCACATGCACCCAGCCGCTGTCATCACGCATGAACAGCAGCGTCGCGCGATTGCCGTGCAGCGCTTGGTAGTCCTCCCAGCCGAAGCCGTCCGTCAATGTCGTGCTGTAGAGCTCCGCTCCCTGGCCCATCTGGCCGGCCAGTTTCGAATAGGTCAGTGCCTCACTGCCCAGTTGATTGCCCCGGTGTTCCAGGCTTGCGCGGTGCTTGTCGCTGCGGCGGCTTTCATGGCCGCTGGCCAGACCGAACAGGCGCTGATGACCGAAGTCATGACGAAAGCGCATCGCCGCCAATGTGTTCAGCTCGCCCGACGGTGACAGTGCCAGCAAATGCCCCAACCCCACCAGATCCAGATGCGCGTCGGCATGCTGCGACGCCGGGTTGCCGAAATAGGTCGGCAAGCCTTCCATACGTGCCGCGCGGATATTCTCCCAGCTCGAATCGGTCAGCAGCACGCGACTGCCCAGTTGCTGCAGCGACTTGCCCAATTCACGAGCCGGGCCATTGGCACCAACGATCAGAAAACCGCTCGGTGCCGGTTCGGCGACCTTTAACAGCCGTGCCAGCGGTCGCGCCGTTGCGCTTTGCAAAACCACGGTGCCGATGATTACCGCAAAGGTCAGCGGCACCAGGAGCAGGGCGCCTTCATGTCCGGATTCATCCAGGCGAATCGCGAAAATCGCCGAGACTGCCGCAGCGACGATTCCGCGCGGCGCGATCCAGCACAGCAACGCTCGTTCACGCCAGCTGAGACTGGAACCGGCGGTGCTGAGCAAAACATTCAACGGACGGGCGATCAGTTGGATCACCAACAGCAGAATCAACACCAGCGGTCCCAGACCGATCAAAGCGTCCAGGTCCAGGCGCGCCGCGAGCAGAATGAACAGTCCGGAAATCAGCAACACGCTGAGGTTTTCCTTGAAGTGCAGAATGTGCCGCACGTCCACGCCTTTCATGTTGGCCAGCCACATGCCCATCAGCGTCACCGCCAGCAGGCCGGACTCATGCATCACTTGGTTGGCACCGATGAAAATCGCCAGCACCGCTGCCAGCGAGGCCAGGTTATGCAAGTATTCCGGCAGCCACTGGCGCCGGATCACCGTCCCCAACAGCCAGCCACCGACGACACCAAACGCGGCGCCGCAGAGGATCACCCCGCCAAAGGTGAAGAGGCTTTGCTTGAGGCCATGGCCTTCAGCGCTGGCGATGATGAAGCTGTACACCACGACCGCGAGCAGCGCGCCGATTGGATCAATGACGATGCCTTCCCAGCGCAGGATGTTGGCGATCGAAGCTTTTGGCCGCACCACCCGCAGCATCGGCACGATCACGGTCGGACCGGTGACCAGCGTCAGGCTGCCAAACAGAATCGCCAGCATCCAGTCGAAACCGAGCAGAAAGTGCGTGGCAACCGCGATGACGATCCAGGTCGAGATCGCACCGAGGGTCACCAGGCGATGGACGACGCTGCCAATTTCTTTCCATTCCGACAGGTGCAGGGTCAGGCTGCCCTCGAACAGGATCAGCGCCACCGCCAGCGACACCAGTGGCATCAGCAGCGGGCCGAACATTTCCTGCGGGTCGAGCCAACCCAGCACCGGGCCGGCCAGAATGCCGGTCAGCAGCAAAAAAAGAATGGCTGGCAGCTTCAGGCGCCATGCCAGCCACTGACAACCCAGCGCCGCCGCGCCGATCCCGCCAAATGCCAAGAGAATTTGCTGCTCGTTCATTGATGCTCCCTGTTCCTTGATCTGGCTGGCTATGAAAGACTAGCGGCCATTCCCGTCGTTCACTGTCTATTTGCGCGCAGTGTTAAAAACCGCCTGCCCCGAGCACCCATGCCTGCCATCGACCATCCGCTGATTGATCAATTTCTCGACGCTTTATGGCTGGAGAAAGGCCTGTCCGACAACACCCGCGACGCCTATCGCAGCGACCTCGCGCTGTTCAACGGCTGGTTGCAGGAGAAAAATCTCGAGCTGATCAATGCCGGCCGCGAGTTGATCCTCGATCACCTGGCGTGGCGGCTGGAGCAAAACTACAAGCCGCGCTCGACGGCGAGATTTCTCTCCGGGGTGCGTGGCTTTTATCGCTATCTGCTGCGGGAAAAACTGATCAGCGTCGACCCGACGTTGCGCGTCGACATGCCGCAACTGGGTCGGCCGTTGCCCAAGTCGCTGTCGGAAGCCGATGTCGAAGCACTGCTCAAGGCACCGGACCTGAGTGAAGCCATCGGCCAGCGTGACCGCGCGATGCTGGAAGTGCTGTATGCCTGCGGCCTGCGCGTGACCGAACTGATCAGCTTGACGCTGGAGCAGGTCAACCTGCGCCAGGGCGTATTGCGGGTGATGGGCAAGGGCAGCAAGGAGCGTCTGGTGCCGATGGGCGAGGAGGCGATTGTCTGGGTCGAGCGCTATATGCGTGATGGTCGTGGCGAGTTGCTCGGTGGCCGCCCCAGCGATGTGCTGTTCCCCAGTCAGCGCGGCGAGCAGATGACCCGGCAGACGTTCTGGCATCGGATCAAGCATCAGGCCAAGGTCGCCGGGATCGGCAAGTCGCTGTCGCCGCACACCTTGCGCCACGCGTTTGCCACGCACCTGCTCAACCACGGCGCGGACTTGCGCGTGGTGCAGATGCTGCTCGGCCACAGCGACCTGTCTACGACGCAGATCTATACCCATGTCGCCCGCGCCCGCTTGCAGGACTTGCACGCGAAGCACCACCCACGCGGCTGACACATCCCATAATGTTGAAACACTGACCTCTGGCGAGGGGATTTATCCCCGTTCGGCTGCGCAGCAGTCGCAAACCCGGCTGGCTCGATTTTGACTGAAAGATCGCGGTGGATGGTTCAGGGCTGCTTCGCAACCCAGCGGGGATAAATCCCCTCGCCACAATAATGTGTGTCAGCCACATGTGGTTGTGGGTCAGCTGTACAAGCATGAAGATGTGTCAGTTGCACATGAGTGTGTGGCGACAGGCGCATTCGGCCCTCGTGACCTTATGTGTTAGGCTTTGCCGGTTTGCACGATGGACGGTTATGACCCGGTGTTTCGCACGGGCGTTCTGACCGTTTCATTGGCCCGCCCTCAGGAGTACTCATGCGTCTGACCCAGATTTTCGCCGCCGCCGCCATTGCGTTGGTGAGCACCTTTGCCGTCGCCGACGACGCGGCTGACAAAGCCATTCGTCAAAGCCTGGAAAAACTCGAACTCGAGGTTCCGGTCGAGAGCATCAGTGCCAGCCCGTTGCCTGGCATGTACGAAGTCAAACTCAAAGGCAGCCGCGTGCTGTATGCCAGCGCCGATGGCCAGTACATCGTGCAGGGCAACCTGTATCAGCTCGCGAATGGCAAACCGGTCAACCTGACCGAGAAGACCGAACGCCTGGGCATTTCCAAACTGATCAATGCCATCCCGGTGGCCGAAACCGTGGTCTACCCGGCCGTGGGCGAGACCAAGTCGCACATCACCGTGTTCACCGACACCACCTGTCCGTACTGCCACAAACTGCATGCCGAAGTGCCCGAGCTGAACAAGCGCGGCATTGAAGTGCGCTACGTGGCGTTTCCGCGCCAGGGCCTGAATTCGCCGGGTGACGAGCAGCTGCAAGCAGTGTGGTGCTCGAAAGACAAGAAAGCCGCCATGGACAAAATGGTCGATGGCAAGGAAATCAAGGCCGCCAAGTGCGATAACCCGGTTTCCAAGCAATTCGCCCTCGGTCAGTCGATCGGCGTGAACGGTACACCGGCCATCGTTTTGGCCGACGGCCAGGTCATTCCGGGCTACCAGCCGGCGCCACAAGTCGCCAAACTGGCGCTGGGCGCGAAGTAATTCGCATCGTCACGGGCAACCGTTGACGATCGTGGTCCGGCAGCAGCAGCGCCGGGCCATCAACAGAGAGCCGCGAGCACGCGGTTGTTTTCCGGCCGACCCTGTGTCGGCCGTTTCATGGGGAGTTCACAGTGAATCCGGTCAAAGTAGGCATCTGTGGGTTAGGGACCGTCGGTGGCGGTACCTTCAACGTACTTCAGCGCAACGCCGAGGAAATTGCTCGTCGTGCCGGGCGTGGAATCGAAGTGGCACAAATTGCCACGCGCACGCCAAAGCCTCAGTTCCAGACGACCGGTATTGCGATTACCAACGATGTCTTCGAAGTGGCCACGAACCCTGAGATCGACATCGTCATAGAGCTGATGGGCGGCTACACCGTTGCCCGCGAGCTGGTACTCAAGGCCATCGAGAATGGCAAGCATGTGGTCACCGCGAACAAGGCGCTGATAGCCGTTCACGGTAATGAGATTTTCGCCAAGGCACGCGAGAAAGGCGTGATCGTGGCATTCGAAGCGGCGGTGGCCGGTGGCATTCCGGTGATCAAGGCGATCCGCGAAGGCCTGTCCGCCAACCGCATCAACTGGGTTGCCGGGATCATCAACGGCACCGGCAACTTCATCCTCACCGAAATGCGCGAAAAAGGTCGTACGTTCGAAGACGTGCTCGCCGAAGCGCAAGCGCTCGGTTACGCCGAAGCCGACCCGACCTTCGATGTCGAAGGCATCGATGCGGCGCACAAGCTGACCATTCTGGCATCGATTGCCTTCGGCATTCCGCTGCAATTCGACAAGGCTTATACCGAAGGCATCACCAAACTGACCACTGCCGACGTCAACTACGCCGAAGCGCTGGGCTATCGCATCAAGCACCTCGGTGTGGCACGCAGCACTGACGCCGGCATCGAGTTGCGCGTGCACCCGACGCTGATTCCGGCCGATCGCCTGATCGCCAACGTCAACGGCGTGATGAACGCAGTGATGGTCAACGGCGACGCCGCCGGTTCGACGCTGTTCTATGGTGCCGGCGCTGGCATGGAGCCGACCGCCTCCTCGGTGATCGCCGACCTGGTCGACGTGGTTCGCGTGATGACTTCCGACCCGGAAAACCGTGTGCCGCACCTGGCCTTCCAGCCGGACTCGCTGTCGGCGCATCCGATCCTGCCGATCGAAGCGTGCGAAAGCGCTTACTACCTGCGCATTCACGCCAAGGATCATCCGGGCGTACTGGCGCAGGTGGCGAGCATCCTGTCGGAGCGCGGCATCAATATCGAATCGATCATGCAGAAGGAAGTCGAAGAGCATGACGGCCTGGTGCCGATGATCCTGCTGACCCACCGCGTGATCGAGCAGCGCATCAACGATGCGATCACCGCGCTGGAAGCACTTGCTGGCGTCGACGGCCCGGTTGTACGGATCCGTGTCGAACATTTGAACTAAAAGCAGCGGCAAGCTTCGAGCTGCAAGCGGCAAGAGAGAAGCAGTCTGGCTTTTACTTGCGACTTGCAGCTTGCAGCTTGCAGCTCAAACCGAAGGTTTGAAAAAAATGCGATATATCAGTACTCGCGGCCACGCCCCGGCCCTGAATTTCGAAGAGGTCCTGCTGGCCGGTCTGGCGACCGATGGCGGTCTGTACGTCCCGGAAAACCTGCCACGTTTCACTCAGGAAGAAATCGCTTCCTGGGCCGGCCTGCCGTATCACGAGCTGGCCTTCCGGGTGATGCGCCCGTTTGTCACCGGCAGCATTCCGGATGCCGATTTCAAGAAAATTCTCGAAGAAACCTACGGCGTGTTCGCCCACAGCGCCGTTGCGCCACTGCGTCAGTTGAACAGTAATGAATGGGTGCTTGAGCTGTTCCACGGCCCGACCCTGGCGTTCAAGGACTTCGCCCTGCAACTGCTCGGTCGCCTGCTCGATTACGTGCTGGAAAAGCGCGGCGAGCGCGTGGTGATTGTCGGTGCCACCTCTGGTGACACCGGTTCTGCGGCCATCGAAGGCTGCAAGCACTGCGAAAACGTCGACATCTTCATCCTGCACCCGCATCAGCGTGTATCGGAAGTGCAGCGTCGGCAGATGACAACGATCTTCGGCGAGAACATCCACAACATCGCCATCGAAGGCAACTTCGATGACTGCCAGGAAATGGTCAAGAACAGCTTCGCCGACCAGAGCTTCCTCAAAGGCACGCGTCTGGTGGCGGTGAACTCGATCAACTGGGCGCGGATCATGGCCCAGATCGTTTACTACTTTCATGCGTCCCTGCAGTTGGGCGGTCCGGCGCGTTCGGTGTCGTTCTCGGTACCGACCGGCAACTTCGGCGACATCTTCGCCGGTTACCTGGCGCGCAACATGGGCCTGCCGATCAACCAGTTGATCGTCGCGACCAACCGCAACGACATCCTGCACCGCTTCATGAGCGGCAACCAGTACGTCAAGGAAACCCTGCACGCAACGCTGTCGCCGTCGATGGACATCATGGTGTCCTCGAACTTCGAGCGCCTGCTGTTCGACCTGCACGGGCGTAACGGTGCGGCGATTGCCGGCCTGATGGACTCGTTCAAAAAGGACGGCAGTTTCAGCGTCGAGCAGGAACGCTGGACCGAAGCACGCAAGCTGTTCGATTCGCTGGCGGTGGACGATGCGCTGACCTGCGAAACCATCGCCGACGTCTACGAGCAAACCGGTGAGGTGCTCGACCCGCACACTGCCATCGGTGTGAAAGCCGCGCGCGAATGCCGTCGCAGCCTGGATATCCCGATGGTCATTCTGGGTACTGCCCATCCGGTCAAGTTTCCTGAGGCAGTGGAGAAAGCGGGTGTAGGAAAAGCGCTCGAACTACCTGCACATCTTTCTGATTTGTTTGAGCGAAACGAGCGCTGCACGGTTCTGCCAAACGACCTGAAAGCCGTGCAAGCCTTTGTCAGCCAGCATGGCAACCGCGGCAAGCCGCTCTAAGCCAGTAAAAGCTGTCACATTTTGAAGCCCGTCTCCTGACGGGCTTTTTTGTTTCTGCTGCCACACTGCTCGGGTTTTCACCCACGAAGGACGGGTGAGTCGATCACGAAGGAAATGGCAATGCTGTTTTACAGAGGTTTGAAACCGGCACTGGGCTGGTTGTTTTTGTTGGCGGTGCTGGGGTGGACACACAGCGGCGTGGCAGCGCAAATGGCACTCGATCAGGCCAATGCGTCAGCCAGTGTCCAGGCTATTGAGCTGGATGCGCACGAGCAGCAATGGATACGTGACAACCCCAGAGTGACGGTGGCATCGGTGCAATATCCGTTGTACCTGTTTCAGGACGAACATGGCCAGTGGAGCGGTCTGAACAACGATGTGCTCAAGCGCGTCAGCGCAATGACCGGCCTGCAATTCGAGCACCAGGAATCGTTCTCTACCGACCATATGCTCGATCGCCTGCAAAGCGGGATCGCGGACATCAGTACGACCTTGGCCATGAGTGATGATCGCAAGGCGTTTCTCGATTTCAGTCATGCTTTTGGAGGGGCAGGCTGGGTTTTTGTCGGACATGCCAATACCCCGCGGGTGGAGTCTTTCGAGCAACTGGCCAAGCGCGTTCTGGTGCTGCCCGCCCGTCATGCCCTGGAGGATGCGATTCGGCGCGACTATCCGTCGATTGAAATACGCTCGGTGAAAACCTACGCCGAAGCGCGGGCTCTGGTCGAGAGCAGTGAAGCCTACGCAACCATCGAAAACGAAATCGGCGCGCAGCTCTATCCGTTGGGCATGCTCAAGGTCGGTGCCCTGGTAGAGGGCAAGTGGGAAGCCGATCATCTGGCTGTACGAAAAGGCATGCCGCAACTACTGAGTATTCTCAACAAGGCGCTGGAAGCGTTTCCTGCGGCGGAGTTGCGGGCGATGCGTCTCAAGTGGCTGGCAGGCGTTTCGCCGCCGCCCGTGCCCTCCGTCTGGGAACGGCTGGTCGAGTGGGCATGTTGGGCGATGGGGGTAATCGGCGTTTTCGGAATGCTGTCGCTGGTGTGGAACAGGCGTCTGGCAGCCGTAATCAAGCTGCGCTGCGCAGCGGAAAAGGAGCTGGGTGATCAACTGGCCTTTCAGCACGCCCTGATCGATTCGATGCCGGATCCGGTGTTTGTCCGTGATCTGCACGGGCGCTTGATCATCTGCAATCGCAGTTACGAGGAAGCACTGTCGGTGCGCCTGGACCAGATGCAGGGTCGCCTGCTGATCGAAGTCGATGCGTTTCCAGAAGCCACTGCGCGGATGCTGCACGACGAATTCATCGCCCAGTTGCAGACCCGCAAGTCGCGCTTCAGCAAACGGCAGCTGCTGTTCAAGGGCGGGTCTCGCGAGGTGTATCAGTGGACCGTGCCGTTTTACAGCGGTGACGGTAAATTGCGCGGCCTGTTGGGTGGCTGGACCGACATCACTCAGCGCAGGACCGAGAGCGGGTGTCGCTGTCTGCAGTAAAGAAGGGAAATGTCCTGCAAGACGCGGCTACTTTTCTGATGGGAGGCTTAAGACGCCTGCCCTAGAGTGAACGACAACTGCGGTGAGAGTCCGCGATGATCGCTCCAGAGGTCGCCCATGCGCTCGCTTAAAGTCCTGATTCTTGAACCCAACCCGTTCCAGCTGATGGCATTGCATCAAATGCTCAATGCCATCGGCATCTACGATGTATTGACCGCGCCTTCGCTGGCGTCAGCCTTGAGTTCACTGGGACATCGCGGCGCGGTCGATATCGCCATTTGCGATCCGCAGCTCAAAGGTGGCGATGGGCTGGCTTTGATTCATCACCTGGCGGCGCACCATGAGGCGCGTGCCCTGATTCTGCTGGGCTCGGTCGCGCAGAGTTTGATGAGTGATCTGGAGCCGCTGCTCCGCCAGCAACGCCTGCGCCTGCTGGGACGGCTGCAAACGCCGGTTTCGGCGGTGTTGATGAGAGGTCTGCTGGACAGTTATCTGATCACCCCGCAGGAGCTCATCGAGGCCTGAAACCGGCGAATATTTTTCTGTCATCTTCGCCGTGCATGCTCTGTCAGACGCGGACCCGCAAGGTCGGGACGCGACAGGCAGAACTTTCTTCTCGGGCCGGTGGTCATTTAATGTGAACACGCCCCAGGCACTGTGTTTTCGGACTATTGAGTGGAGATCGAGATGGAAAGTATCAGTCTATTGCTCGGTGAGGCTCTGAGCCCGTATCAGGTGACGCTGACCCCTCGCGGCAGCCATGGTGAATGTCTGGTGACGCTGAAGAACAGCAGCGGCGCCATTGTGGTGGAACGCGAATTCAATCAGGCCCAGTTGAGCGACAAGCGCTTGCTGACCGACGTGGTGGACGGCCTGCACCGTGACGTGATGATCGCCGAAGGGCGGCTGGAACCCTGCGTCATTGCGGCGTTGCGCAATGCAGCTCTGGACAAGCGTCCGGCCCTGTAAAGATGAAATATTTTTTGTGGGAACCTTCCTGCATCCCTGTCAGTCAGAGCCCATAACAGCAGGATCAAGCATTGTGCTCCGGTGCTTGTCGCTTGCTGCTACGGGTCTCGAAGCAGACCCCGTTTAACCCCGAGTCGTCTCCCCACTTCTCGGGGTTTCTTTTGCCCGGCGTTTGCGCAATGCGCGGCTATTGCTCGAAAAAGCCAAGCGCCCGGCGCTGCTCAGATGGCCCCGTCTTCACGCAGCCGAGCGATTTGCGCCGCGTCGTAGCCCAGATCGCCAAGCACCTGCGCATTGTGTTCGCCCAACTGCGGCCCGACCCATTCGGATGAACCTGGGGTTTCGGAAAGTTTCGGCACGATGCCGGGCATCTTGAAGTCCTTGCCGTCCGGCAGCTTGGCATGCAGGAACATCTCGCGCGCCAGATATTGCGGATCGTTGAACATGTCCTCGGCGCTGAAGATCCGGCTGACCGGTACGTCGGCCTGATTGAGCAAGTCGAGAACAGTCTGCAGTGGTAAGGAATTGACCCAGCGATCAATCACGCCATACAACTCGTCCCGGCGACTGTCACGCCCGTCGTTACTGGCCAGCTGCGGGTCGTTGGCAAGATCTTCGCGGCCAATCACGAGCATGAAGCGTTTGAAGATCGCATCACCGTTGGCACCGATCTGCACATGCTTGCCGTCGGCGCTGGTGTGGATCGAAGAGGGCGTGATGCCCGGCATGATGTTGCCGCTGCGCTCGCGGATGAAACCGAACACGTCGAACTCCGGCACCATGCTTTCCATCATCGCGAAGATAGCTTCATACAGCGCAACGTCGACTACTTGGCCCAGTCCGCCGTTGACCTCGCGATGACGCAGTGCCATCAACGCACCGATCACGCCCCACAGCGCGGCAATCGAATCACCGATGGAAATCCCGGTGCGCACCGGCGGCCGATCTTCGAAACCGGTGATATAACGCAAACCGCCCATGGATTCGCCGACCGCACCGAAACCTGGCTGGTCCTTCATCGGCCCGGTCTGACCGAAACCGGACAGGCGCACCATCACCAGTTTCGGATTCAGTGCGTGCAGGGTTTCCCAGCTCAGGCCGAGTTTTTCCAGGACGCCGGGGCGGAAGTTCTCGATAAGGATGTCGGCCTCGCCCAGCAGCTGTTTCAGGATCGCCAGACCGTCCGGGTGTTTCAGATTGAGGGTCAGCGACTTCTTGTTGCGCGCCTGGACGAACCACCACAACGAGGTGCCTTCGTACAATTTGCGCCACTTGCGCAGGGGATCGCCGCCGTCCGGCGACTCGATCTTGATCACCTCGGCGCCGAATTCGCCGCAAATGCGCGAGGCAAAAGGCCCGGCGATCAGCGTACCCAATTCAATGACTTTCAGACCCGAGAGCGGTTTGCTGGTGAACGGCATGCGAAATCCTGTAGGACAAGGCTGAACGGATACAGGGTTTTAACATAGCCGGCTGTCAGACGCCGCAGCTGGATTGCCATCAATTCGATGATTGCCTGTGGCATCGGTTAGACTTGCCGACTTTCCTCGTATCAAGAAGCCCGTTCATGGCCCAGCCGTCCACTACCTACAAATTCGAACTGAACCTCACCGACCTCGACCGCAGCGTCTACGAGAGCGTCAAGCAGACCATCGCCCGTCATCCTTCGGAGACCGAAGAACGCATGACTGTGCGGCTGCTGGCCTACGCGCTCTGGTACAACGAGCAGCTGTCGTTCGGCCGTGGTCTGTCAGACGTGGATGAACCGGCCTTGTGGGAAAAGAGCCTGGACGACCGTGTCCTGCACTGGATCGAAGTTGGCCAGCCGGATGCCGATCGCCTGACCTGGTGCTCGCGCCGCACCGAACGCACCAGCCTGCTGGCCTACGGCAGCCTGCGTGTGTGGGAAACCAAGGTGATCCCGGCGATCAAGAACCTGAAAAACGTCAACATCGCCGCCGTCCCGCAGGAAGTGCTGGAGACCCTGGCCAAGGACATGCCGCGCGTCATCAAGTGGGACGTGATGATCAGCGAAGGCACGATCTTCGTCACCGACGATCGCGGTCAGCACGAAGTCCAGTTGCAATGGCTGCAAGGTGAGCGCGGCTGAGGTCGCGACACCGCTGATATTTCCCACGAATCAAAGAGAAGCCTCCGTCGCCCCATGCGTATCGAACCTCGTCAATTGCCTGCCACGCTGCCTTTCCTCGGTGATCTGCCGCCACTGCTGACCCGCCTGTACGCGGCGCGGGGCGTGCAGTCGGAGGCGGAGCTGGACAAAAGTCTGGCGCGCTTGATCCCGTTCCAGCAGCTCAAAGGCATCGATGCGGCGGTTGACCTGCTGGTGACGGCATTGGAGCAACGCCAGCGCATTTTGATCGTCGGCGACTTCGATGCGGACGGCGCCACCGCCAGCACCGTCGGTGTGCTCGGCCTGCGCCTGCTGGGCGCTGCGCATGTCGATTATCTGGTGCCGAACCGTTTCGAATACGGCTATGGCCTGACGCCGGAAATCGTCGAAGTCGCGCTGACCCGTGAACCGCAACTATTGATCACCGTCGATAACGGCATCTCCAGCGTCGAAGGCGTCGCGGCGGCCAAGCGCGCCGGACTGAAGGTTTTGATCACCGACCACCACTTGCCCGGCGATGAACTGCCGCAGGCCGATGCGCTGGTCAATCCGAACCAGCCGGGCTGCGAGTTTCCGAGCAAAGCGCTGGCCGGCGTCGGGGTGATTTTTTATGTGTTGATGGCCTTGCGCGCACGCCTGCGCAGCCTTGGCTGGTACGAGAGCAAACCGCAACCGAACATCGGCGAACTGCTCGATCTGGTGGCGCTGGGCAGCGTCGCCGACGTGGTGCCGCTGGATGCCAACAACCGCATTCTCGTGCATCAAGGGCTGGAGCGGATTCGTGCCGGCCGGGCGCGGCCGGGGATCAAGGCGATTCTCGAAGTCGCCAAGCGAGAGGCTGCGCGGATCACTTCCACCGACTTGGGTTTTATTGTCGGCCCTCGCCTGAACGCCGCCGGGCGTCTGGACGACATGAGCCTGGGCATCGAATGCCTGCTCACCGCCGACGCCAATCTGGCGCGGGAAATGGCTGCGCAACTGGACGGCATGAACCAGGATCGCAAATCCATCGAGCAGGGCATGCAGCGTGAAGCGCTGGCGCAGCTCAAGGATCTGCCGGTCGAGTCGATGCCGTTCGGTCTGTGCCTGTTCGATCCGGAGTGGCATCAGGGCGTGATCGGCATCCTCGCCTCGCGGATGAAAGAGCGCTATTTCCGCCCGACCATTGCCTTCGCCGATGCCGGTGATGGTCTGCTCAAGGGCTCCGGTCGCTCGGTGCAGGGCTTCCATATTCGCGATGCGCTGAGCGTGGTCGCGGCGCAGCATCCGAACCTGATCGCCAAGTACGGTGGCCACGCGATGGCCGCTGGTCTGACCTTGCCGCAGGAGAATTTTCCGCTGTTCGCCGAGGCATTCGACGCTGAAGTACGTAGGCAACTTCGCGAAGAAGACCTCACTGGGCGAATGTTGTCGGACGGCACGCTGGCCGTCGAAGAGTTCCACCTCGAACTGGCCCGCGCCTTGCGCCACGCCGGGCCATGGGGTCAGCACTTTCCGGAGCCGCTGTTTCATGGCGTGTTCCAGTTGGTCGAGCAGCGCGTGGTTGGCGAACGGCATTTGAAAGTGGTGCTGAAAAGCGAATGTGGTTCGGTGAAGCTCGATGGCATCGCGTTTGGCATTGATCGCGATGTGTGGCCGAACCCGACGATTCAGTGGGTCGAGTTGGCCTATAAACTTGACGTTAACGAGTTTCGTGGCAACGAGACTGTGCAACTGATGATTGCTCATATCGAACCGCGTTAAGCCATTCGCGAGCAGGCTCGCTCCCACAGGTACGGTGCTGCCTTGTGGGAGCGAGCCTGCTCGCGAAAGCGTCCTTTCACACACTGAATTACTCTGAACCCTCCGTCATCTCCGGTTGTCGACTAGGCTCTAAGCACTGCTTGATTGGCCTTGTGACGTCTTGTCGAATTCTTGCCCGCGGGGGCGGGTGCTGCACCCTTTTTCTGTCACTCGTCGACTTTTCAAACAGAACCCTGGAGCCTGCCCACTGATTCGAGAGGTGCCCCATGAGTCTGCTGCTTGAACCCTTTACCCTGCGCCAACTGACCCTGCCCAACCGCATCGCCGTGTCGCCGATGTGCCAGTACTCCAGCGTCGACGGCCTGGCCAACGACTGGCATCTGGTGCACCTGGGCAGCCGCGCGGTGGGCGGTGCCGGCCTGGTTTTTACCGAAGCCACGGCGGTGACCGCCGACGGGCGCATCACCGCCGAAGACCTTGGACTGTGGAACGACGAACAGATCGAACCGCTGCAACGCATCACTCGCTTCATCACCGCTCAGGGCGCGGTCGCCGGTATTCAACTGGCCCACGCCGGGCGCAAGGCCAGCACCCACCGGCCGTGGATCGGCAAGCATGGCAGTGTCAAACCCGAGGACGGCGGCTGGACCCCGGTCGGGCCATCGCCGATTGCTTTCGACCCGCAGCACACCCAACCGAAGCAGCTGGATGAAGGGCAGATCGCCGAAGTGATCCAGGCCTTTGTCGACGCGGCCAAACGCGCGCTGAAGGCGGGTTTCAGCGTGGTCGAGGTGCATGCCGCGCATGGCTATCTGCTGCATCAGTTTCTCTCGCCGCTCAGCAATCAACGCCGCGATCAGTACGGTGGTTCGTTCGAGAATCGTATCCGTCTGGTGCTGCAAGTCACTGAAGCGGTGAGGGCGGTATGGCCGGAGGAATTGCCGGTGTTTGTCCGCGTCTCGGCGACCGACTGGGTCGAAGACGGCTGGAATCCGGACGAAACCGTGGAACTGGCGCGTCGCCTTCACACGCTGGGCGCCGATCTCATTGACGTGTCTTCAGGAGGGACTGCTGCAAACGCGGAAATCCCGGTTGGACCCGGATATCAGACGCGCTTCGCCGAGCGGGTACGCAAAGAGTCAGGCATCGCGACCGGTACTGTCGGAATGATTACCGAGCCGGCCCAGGCCGAACACATTCTGCGTACCTGTCAGGCTGATATCATTTTCCTCGCGCGCGAACTGCTGCGCGATCCGTACTGGCCGCTGCACGCCGACGATGATCTGGGCGGACGCAAAGCAGTGTGGCCCGCGCAGTATCAGCGCGCGACCCATCGGGATCAGCCCATTCATGAGTCGGATTTGCGTGATTGATTGAAGGCTGGAAAGCAAAAGCCCCGAACCAGTGATGGCCGGGGCTTTTCTATTCGGCAGAAGTTTGCGTTATCCAGGCGGGCCTCTTCGCGAGCAGGCTCGCTCCCACATTAGGAATGCGGACCCCTGTGGGAGCGAGCCTGCTCGCGAATGACGCCAGAACAGCCGCCTTAGAACCTCAAGGGTATTTACGCTTGTCCGGCGCCGGCGGGAAGTACTGGTACAACCAGGTCTCGCTCAACGTGCGGTCATTGGTGCGAATGAACAGGCGCAGTTCCACCGGCTCGACACTGTCATTGGTCGGGTACCAGTCGAACAGAATCCGATAACCCTTGATGTCATCCAGCACCAGCACGCTGAAGTCCTGCACCTTGCCGTTTGAACAGGTAATCACCGGCTCGATCCCGGTGCCCTGTGGCAGGCGCTCGAGGCCGCCACCGGTGAAGTCCACGGCAAAGCGCCGCGCCCAGACTGGCGGGTAATGCTCACCCGGCGCCCAACCCTCGGTGAAGCCGCCCATGCCCGAACGCGTTGCGTGCACCCGTGCCAGTGGCGTGCCGACCGGTGGCAGGGCGCTCCAGTACAGCTTGTACCCGTAGTTCAGCGAATCACCGGCAGCCACGGGTTTCTTCGGCGTCCAGAACGCGACGATGTTATCCAGCGTCTCGCCGGTCGTAGGAATTTCCAGCAGATCGATAGAGCCTTCGCCCCATGCGGTTGTCGGTTCTACCCACAGGCTCGGGCGCTTGCTGTACCAGTCGACAGTGTCCTGATAGTTGGCGAATTCGTGGTCGGTCTGCACCAGGCCAAAACCTTTCGGGTCCTTGTCGGCAAATGCGTTGAATTGCAGCTTTGCCGGGTTGTTCAACGGACGGCAGATCCATTCGCCATTGCCGCGCCACATGGCCAGACGGTCGGAATCGTGAATCTGCGGGTGAATGGTGTCGCACATGCGCCGTTCGTGGGTGCCGCAGCTGAACATGCTCGTCATTGGCGCCACGCCCAACTGTTCGATAGTGGTGCGTGCGTTGATGTGCGCGTCGATTTCCATGACCACGCGCTCGGCCTGGCAATCAATGTCGAAGCGATAGGCACCGGTGGCGCTCGGCGAGTCGAGCAGGGCGTAGACCACAAAACGCGTGGCGTTCTTGTCCGGAGTTTCGAACCAGAACTTGGTGAAGTCGGGAAACTCTTCGCGCTTCTTCGCGTAGGTATCAATGGCCAGGCCGCGCGCGGAGAGGCCATATTGGCCAGTAGCATCGACCGCGCGGAAATAGCTGGCGCCGAGAAACGACACCACGTCATGCCGATCCAGCTCCGGTGCCTTGAACAGTTTGAAGCCGGCAAAACCCAGATCGCCCTTGAGCTGCTGGGTGTCGACCGAAGTGTTCTCATAATTGAACAGCGCCGGGCGGAAATGCACCTCGCGCGCCATGCGCGTCTTCGGATCAACGCTGTACATGCGCACCGGTTGACGGAAACCCATGCCGACGTGGAAGAACTGCACGTCCAGCTGACCTTTGTTTTCCTTCCACAGGGAATGCTCGCCGTCGTAGCGGATCGCGTTGAAGTTCTGCGGAGTCATGGTCGCCAGGGTCGGCGGCAATACCTGTTTCGTATCCTGATAGGCATTGCCGGCGAGCTGCTTGGCCTGACGCTTCAACGCCTCGAAATCGAAGGCCTGGGCCTCGCCATCGGCGGCGCCACCATTGGCCGCCCAGGCGCGAGCGGCCAACAGACCCGACGCGGAAAGACCGGTATAGGCCGCAATGGCCATAGACGCTTTGAGCAAATTCCTGCGGTGCATAAATACAACCTGTCGTGTGCAATCCAGCGCCGTTCCTGGCACCTGTCGGATCGGAAATTACGGTTCGGTCATGCCTTCGGCCAAACGCAACGGACTATAAACAGATGCCCGCTAGCTTAATCGGTTCGATTGTCGGGCAAAAAGGCTTGTTTTCGTTACGTCATCTGGCAATGAAACAAGACATGTCTGTAATTTTTCTGACAGGGCTCTCTGATTTAGAGGGCATATCTGCTTTTTTCGATTAATTACTCTAAAAACCACTTTTCAACGCCGATTTAATTCCTATTCTATGGGCAAGACCGGATACAAGCCTTCGTGCCGGCGGGGCACACGACGCTGCTCGAAGAGGCAGGGCGATGTGAGGTTCAGCAGTTTCTTGACTCAATAGAGAAGGACATCGTCCATGGCAAAAATACAGGGCATCACCGAAATGTTGGGCATCTTCCCATGCTTGGGCGGCGGGCGCAGAAGACGTCGTCTCAATTCCGAGGAATTGAAACTGGTGGAACGTTATCGAGAGCTATCGGAAAGCGACCGGATCGCCATGCGCTATCTGGTGGATGCGATGCGGAGTGTTTCGCGGTTTTAACACTGAAGCAGGCACCCTGAAAGCGATTTGGCTTACACGGTGGACAGATAAATTAACCTTACCTGTGGCGAGGGAGTTTGCTCCCTTGCCAAAGTTTTTGGGCAGCAACCGGATGATGCCGTAGGAAATGGGAGTTTTTCAGGAAGGTCGTATCTGTAGGAAATGCCTGTTTTTGTCCAGGCATCAGCGTGACCACCCCTAGCCGGAGTTTTTTCCGTTATTTGTTTGATCTTACGCATCGCTGCAGATGCCCGGCCCTTGGTTCAGGGCTTAAGAGATTGTTACGAATAACGGAGAATTCGAATGAAAGTGTCCCTAAAGCAGATTAACGGCCCTTGGGATCAGGGCTGGGTGCTGGACAAACACATGGTAAGTAGTACCTTTCTCGGCAACGATGATCGCGGACACCCATGTTTCGATAATCAGCGTACCGAGATAGGTGAGGCGACCTACCAGCTCAAGTACCAGAAGGATTGGAACCAGGTCGGCCCACTTGCTCAAGCGGTAGCGACAAACGTGTTCCCAAAACTGGATCAGGTAGGTTTCGTAGTGCCTATGCCAGCTTCGAATATTCGTCAGCGCCAACCGGTAACCGAGGTCGCATTGGCGTTGGGACGAATCATCGGGCGACCTGTTTTCTCGGATTTGCTCCGAAAGTCGGCTACGGGGAAATCGCTCAAGGATCTGCATTCCAAAGCAGACAAGGTTGCAGCGATTGGAAACAGTTTTAGCGTCAATGACGAAATCACTACTGACGGGCGCTGGAATGTTTTGGTGGTAGATGATTTGTTTGATAGCGGCGCGTCGATGGACGCGGCCTGCGCCGTTTTACGTCAATATCCAAAGGTCGGAAAGATTTACGTAGCGGCATTAACTTGGAAATGAACGTGATGACCACCGTATTTATTGCTGGCTCTATCAACATCAAGAACCTTGATCCAAAGGTTAAAGAGCGCATCAATAATATCGTTGCGTCTGATTTTGAGGTGGTGGTGGGTGATGCGGGTGGCGCTGATAGCTCCATTCAGGAGTACCTGCTGAGTCTCGAAGCATCCAGAACAACGGTGTTCTGCAGCGGTCCGGTGCCCAGGAATAACCTTGGGCAGTGGCCCGCGAGGACCGTGGCCTCAAAACATTCCAAGGGATCGAGGGCCTTTTTCACCGAAAAAGATTTGGTCATGGCCGAAGCGGCTGATTACGGGTTGATGATCTGGGACGCAAAGAGTACCGGTACGCTCAGCAATGTGATCGAACTGTTATCCAGAAAAAAGAAGTCGCTTGTATTCGTCAACAAGGAAAAGCAATTCAAAGTGGTCGGAGATGTCAGCCAGCTCGAGGAGTTGATTGCAGTCATGTCCGATCACGCCAGGCAAAAAGCCAATGAAAAAATCAGGCTGTTCGATCGTATTTCCTTGCTGAAACACGATCAGGCAGAGCTTTTGTTTTGATGATGCTTTCCGGGGGTTTATGGCCCCTGAACTTGTTCCTGCGGGCCCAGGAAAGTGATGCATCGAGCCGGTTTCCGTTCTGGAGCCGAGGTGACACTTTCGCGAGCAGGCTCGCCCCCACAGGGAATAGAGATCAAATGTGGGAGCAAGCCTGCTCGCGTAGATTTAGATCCTAGTGCTTGAACATCACATGCCGAACCGTGGTGTAGTCCTCCAACCCGAACATGGACATGTCCTTGCCGTAGCCGGACAGTTTCTGACCGCCATGGGGCATTTCGCTGACGAGCATGAAGTGCGTATTCACCCATGTGCAGCCGTACTGCAAGCGCGCCGACAGACGATGCGCGCGTCCCACATCGGAGGTCCACACGGATGACGCCAGGCCGTAGTCCGAATCGTTGGCCCACTCCAGCGCCTGTGCTTCATTGGTAAATTTCGTCACCGAAACTACCGGCCCGAATACCTCACGGCGAACGATTTCATCATCCTGCTGCGCGTCGGCCAACACGGTTGGTTCGAAGAAGAAACCATCGCCGTCGACCGATTTGCCACCAGTGATCAGGCGAATATGCGGTTGCGCCACTGCACGCTCGACGAACCCGGCAACACGGTCGCGATGTTGCGCGGTGATCAATGGGCCGAGTTCGGTCGACGGATCGTCCTGCAAGCCGTACTTGATGCTGCTGACCGCCGCGCCGAGCTTTTCGACGAAGGCGTCGTAGATGCCTTGCTGCGCGTAGATCCGGCACGCAGCGGTGCAATCCTGCCCGGCGTTGTAGAAGCCGAACGTACGTATACCTTCCACTGCCGCGTCGATATCGGCATCGTCAAAGATGATCACCGGCGCCTTGCCGCCGAGTTCCATGTGCATGCGTTTGACGCTATCGGCGGTGCTGGAAATGATGTTGGCGCCCGTGGCGATCGAACCGGTCAGGGAAACCATGCGCACTTTCGGATGGTTCACCAGTGGACTGCCCACCGTAGGACCGCGCCCGAACACCAGATTGATTACACCCGCCGGGAAGATTTCCGACGCCAGTTCGGCCAGACGCAACGCGGTCAGCGGAGTTTGTTCCGACGGTTTGAGCACCACCGTATTACCGGCAGCCAACGCCGGAGCGATTTTCCAGGCGACCATCATCAGCGGGTAGTTCCACGGCGCGATGGACGCTATCACCCCGACCGGATCGCGGCGAATCATCGAGGTATGCCCGGGCAAGTATTCGCCAGCGGCCGAACCGCCCATGCAACGACTGGCGCCGGCGAAGAAGCGGAACACGTCGGCAATCGCCGGTATCTCGTCATTGAGCGCGGCGCTGTAGGGTTTGCCGCAGTTGTCGGATTCCAGTTTCGCCAGTTCCTCGCCGTGGGCTTCAATGGCGTCGGCGAGTTTGAGCAAAAGCAGCGAGCGGTCTTTCGGAACAGTTTGTGACCACTCGGCGAAGGCGTTGTCGGCGGCACGCACGGCGGCATCGACCTGGGCTTCGCTGGCTTCGTTGACCTCCACCAGTATTTCGCCCCGCGCAGGATTGAGCACCGGCTGCGCCGGGCCTTCGCCGTCGACCAGTTGGCCGTTGATCAAGAGTCTGGTTTGCATTTCATTGCCCTCGCTAACACTTTTGTTTTTCTGTCGAAACCGAATCCACCTGTAGGAGCCGCCGAAGGCTGCGATCTTTTGATGTTGCTTTGAAGATCAAGATCAAAAGATCGCAGCCTTCGGCAGCTCCTACGGGGATCTGGTTTCTTCAGTCATTTGGTTATTTCCCGCCACTCCCCGCCACGCTCTCGCCCCCTCGCGTCAAGTAATACGCGCCGAGAATCGGCAACATGGTCACGATCATTACCAGCATCGCCACGACATTGGTCACCGGCACATCCCGTGGGCGGCTCAACTGATTGAGCAGCCACAACGGCAACGTGCGTTCATGCCCGGCGGTAAATGTGGTGACGATGATTTCATCGAACGACAGCGCAAACGCCAGCATGCCTCCCGCGAGCAGCGCCGAGCCGAGGTTCGGCAGGATGATGTAGCGGAAGGTCTGCCAGCCGTCGGCGCCGAGATCCATCGACGCTTCGATCAAACTGTGTGAAGTGCGGCGCAGGCGAGCGATAACGTTGTTGTAGACGATCACCACGCAGAAGGTCGCATGGCCGACGATGATGGTGAACATCCCCGGCTCAATGCCCAGCGACTTGAACGTCGCCAGCAAGGCGATCCCGGTGATGATCCCCGGCAACGCGATCGGCAAAATCAGCATCAGCGATATGCCTTGCTTGCCGAAGAAATCGCGCCGGTACAACGCGGCCGAGGCGAGTGTGCCGAGCACCATGGCGATCAACGTGGCGATGGCTGCGATCTGTAATGACAGCTTGATCGCTTCCAGTACATCCGGCCGGGAAAACGCCACGCTGAACCAGTGCAGCGTGAAGCCCTTCGGCGGAAAACTGAACGCCGCGTCTTCTGTGTTGAAGGCATAGAGGAAGATGATCAGGATCGGGAAATGCAAAAACACCAGCCCGCCCCAGGCTGCGACGCGCAAACCTATAGAAGCATGCCCTTGGGATGAAGATTCAGAGCGCATCGAAAGCCCCCAGACGTTTGACGATGGCCAGGTAAATCGCAATCAGCACGATCGGCACCAGCGTAAACGCCGCCGCCATCGGCATATTGCCGATTGCTCCTTGCTGCGCGTAGACCATGCTGCCAATGAAGTAGCCCGGCGGGCCGATCAGTTGCGGCACGATAAAGTCGCCCAGGGTCAGCGAAAAAGTGAAGATCGAACCCGCCGCAATCCCCGGAATCGACAAAGGCAGGATCACCTGCATAAAGGTCTGACGCGGCTTGGCGCCGAGGTCAGCGGAGGCCTGTAATAGCGACGGCGGCAACCGCTCCAGCGAGGCCTGGATTGGCAGGATCATGAACGGCAGCCAGATGTAGACGAACACCATGAACCGCCCCAGATGCGAGGTCGACAAGGTGCTGCCACCAACTCCGGGAATCCCCAGAACCATCTGCAACAGCGGCTCCAGACCCAGGTGCTGAACGAACCATTGCGCCACGCCGCCCTTGGCCAGCAGCAGCGTCCACGCGTAAGCCTTGACGATGTAACTGGCCCACATCGGCAGCATCACCGCGATGTAGAAAAACGCCTTGGTCTTGCCCGTTGTATAGCGCGCCATGTAGTAGGCAATCGGGAACGCAACGATGGCGCTGGCGATCGAGACGGCGATCGCCATGCTCAGCGTGCGCAGGATGATGTCAAAGTTCGACGGCTGGAACAGCGCGGCAAAATTGGCCAGCGTCAGGTCCGGCGTGACTGCCATGGTGAAGTCGTCGAAGGTGTAGAAACCCTGCCACAGCAGCATCAGCAACGAGCCGAGATAGATCGCGCCGAACCACAGCAGCGGCGGCACCAGCAGCATCGACAGATACAGGTTGGGCTTGCGATAGAGCAGGTTGGAAAACCTGCGCAGCGGTGGTGACGAAGTCATCGCGAGGGCGCTCATGTCACGCCTCGCTCGCCACGTTGTCACGCAGTTCAACCATCGCTTCCCGCGCCCAGCGCGCACTCAGTCGCTGCCCGGTCTGATGTTGCGCGCTGCTGTCGAGCCATTGATTGTTGGCGTGGCTGATGCTCAGGTTCTGGCCGTTTTCCAGCTTCAGTTCATAACGCGTGGCGCTGCCCTGATACTGGATGTCGTGGAGCAGGCCGCTGACTTCGATTTCATTACTGGCGAGCGGGCCATCGGCGAAACGCACGTGTTCCGGACGGATCGAAAACGCTTGCGAATGACCGCTGATGTGCAGCGCCAGATCGCCTCGGATCACGTTCGACGTGCCGACGAATTCAGCGACGAAAGTGGTGGTCGGCTTCATGTACAGATTGCGCGGCGTGTCGACCTGTTCGATGCGGCCGTTGTTGAACACGGCGACGCGATCGGACATCGACAGCGCTTCGGTCTGATCATGGGTGACGAAGATGAAAGTGATGCCGAGCTGGCGTTGCAGCTTTTTCAGTTCGCTCTGCATCTGTTCGCGCAGTTTCAGATCCAGCGCGCCGAGCGGCTCATCGAGCAACAGCACACGCGGGCGATTGACCAGAGCGCGGGCGAGGGCGACACGCTGGCGCTGACCACCGGACAACTGCACCGGTTTACGCGCGCCGTAACCACCGAGGGCGACCATGTTCAGGGTTTCTTCGGCACGTTTGTGACGTTCGGCCTTGCCGACACCTTTGACCTTCAAACCGTAGGCGACGTTATCAAGCACGTTCATGTGCGGGAACAACGCGTAGTCCTGAAACACTGTATTGACGTCACGTTGATACGGCGGCAAACCGGCCGCTTCGGCACCGTGGATGCGGATCGATCCGGCGCTCGGTTGCTCGAAACCGGCGATCAGGCGCAGGCAAGTGGTTTTACCCGAACCCGAGGGGCCGAGCATGGAAAAGAACTCGCCGTCCTCGATGTCGATGGAAACCCGGTCAACGGCCTTCACCTCACCGAACTGCCGGGACACGTTGGTGAACTGGACTGCAAGTGGCATGGTGTGTTGCTCCCCAAAAGGCGAGGGCTGTCGCGCCTGCTCGGCCTTACTGCTGGAAAACCTGAATCTTAAGAGCTTCGCGAGCAGGCTCGCTCTCACAGGAGGAATACAATCCAATGTGGGAGCGAGCCTGCTCGCGAAGAGGGTTTAACGGCCGCCCATGATCGCAATGTAATCCTGCGTCCAGCGGCTATACGGCACGAACTTGCCGCCCTCAGCCTGCGGGGTCTTCCAGAAAGCGATCTTGTCGAACTGATCAAAACCATTGGTCTTGCAGCCCTCAGCACCGAGCAACTCGCTTTCCTTGCACGCTGCTGGCACCGCCGGCAACGAACCAAACCACGCCGCCACATCACCCTGGACCTTGGGCTTCAGCGACCAGTCCATCCACTTGTACGCGCAGTTCGGATGCTTGGCCTCAGTGTGCAGCATGGTGGTGTCGGCCCAGCCGGTGGCGCCTTCTTTCGGAATGGTCGAAGCGATCGGCTGCTTCTCGTTGATCAGGCCGTTGACCTGATACGGCCAGGCGCTCGATGCGACCACACCTTCGTTTTTGAAATCGCTCATCTGCACCGTGGTGTCGTGCCAGTAGCGGTGAATCAGCGGCTGCTGCGCGCGCAACAGATCGAGCACGGCTTTGTACTGCGCTTCGGTGAGCTGATACGGATCGTCGATGCCCAGCTCCGGCCTGGCGGTCTTCAGATACAAGGCTGCGTCGGCGATATAGATCGGTCCGTCATAAGCCTGCACACGACCCTTGTTCGGCTTGCCGTCGGGAAAATTCTGCGCGTCGAACAGCACGCTCCAACTGGTCGGCGGCGTCTTGAACACATTGGTGTTGTACATCAACACGTTCGGCCCCCATTGATACGGTGTGCCGTAAGTCTGGCTGTTGACCACGTACCACGGCGCATCCTTGAGGCGCGGGTCGAGGGTGTTCCAACTCGGGATCAACCCGGTATTGATCGGCTGCACACGCTTGCCGGCGATCAACCGCAGCGACGCATCACCGGACGCAGTGACCAGGTCATACCCGCCCTTGGCCATCAGGCTGACCATTTCATCGGAGGTCGCCGCTGTCTTGACGTTGACCTTGCAGCCGGTTTCCTTCTCGAAACCGCTGACCCAGTCGTAGGCCTTGTCGCTCTCGCCACGTTCGATGTAACCCGGCCACGCCACGATATCCAGCTGACCTTCGCCAGCGCCGACAGCCTTCAACGGCTCGGCGGCCTGCAAACTGGCGCTGGCCAGCAGCGCCGTGGTGATTGCACTGAGCAGTGCGGTCTTGTGCACGAACATGGTTGATCCCTCTTTTTCATATTATGGTCGGGGCAGTTGTGAACGCGGTGCAGCATGCCGTTGGCGGCTTGTTATCAGCGTAGTCAGAAGGCCGAAGCGGGGCGGGCGATCTCGATTACGGCGGCGGATATTGTTTCGCCCGGCTGAAGTGTAGATGGGTTTTTCCAAGGTCAGCTGCGCGCTTCAATCCAGAGCGCGAGCAACATCTCGAAGCACACTCGCGGCGCGGGTTGGGGCACTTTCGAACTAGGCTGAGGGCCTTAGATCCGGATAACCCTTGTTTGGAGACGGAACATGAACACCCGTGGATTGCTCGATCAACTGCTCAAGTCCGGGCAGGAAATGCTGCAGAACAAGACTGGCGGCGCTTCCAGCAAATCGGCTGCCAGCGGGCTGGGCGGCTTGCTCGGTGGCTCGTCTGGCTCCAGCGGCCTCGGCGGCCTGCTCTCCGGCGCGGGTGGCGGCGCATTGGCCGCAGGCGCGATGGGGCTGCTGCTCGGCAATAAAAAGGTCCGCAAGGTCGGCGGCAAAGTCGCGATCTACGGCGGCCTGGCTGCGCTGGGCGTACTGGCTTACAAGGCTTACGGCAACTACAACGCCCAAAAAGGCAGCGCACCCCAACGCGAACCGCAAACCCTCGACCGCTTGCCACCCGCTCAAGTCGAGCAGCACAGCCAGGCAATCCTCAAAGCCCTGGTCGCCGCCGCCAAAGCCGACGGCCACATCGACGAGCGCGAGCGCGAACTGATCGAAGGCGAATTCACAAAACTCGACAACGACCAGGAACTGCAACACTGGCTCCACGCCGAACTCAACAAACCCCTCGACCCCACCGACGTCGCCCGCGCGGCGAGCACGCCGGAAATGGCGGCGGAGATGTACATCGCCAGTGTGATGCTGGTGGATGAGGAGAATTTTATGGAGAAGAGCTATCTGGATGAACTGGCGCGGCAGTTAAAGCTGGAGCCGGGGTTGAAGGTGGAGTTGGAGAGGCAGGTGCGGTTGGCGGCGGTTTGAATTATGGGTTTGAGAAATCGCAGCGTTGAGTTGCGATTTTTCCGTCTGCGGGATTGAGGAAACCAGAGTTAGACAAATGAGAAAGACAAATGAGAAAGACAAATGGGGACAGATTTATTTCTCGTGATTAGAAAATAAATCTGTTCCATTTTTCTAAAAATATGTTGGGTTTCGTCGAACAATTTAGAGGTTCTCAATGTTGGTTGGGCCACCGTCATCAATGAGTTTCCTCATGCGACGATTATAGAGTTCAAGGTCCTGAGCATCATTGTTGGCTTCGATTGTTTCTCCCAGAAAAACCATGATACGTGAGATTTTCTGTTTCTCACTTTCAGTCGTGTCGCACACGAGATCAAATCCGTCTTTTGACAAGAAAGGGTATTTGTTTCTTAGGTAATAATAGCAGCCAATGTTTTCAAGCAAGTCGCTGGCGTCTTTTTTTGTCAGCTCAACCGAATTTAAGTATTCGCTAAATGCATCTTTCAATATTTCGATCGAGGTTTCTAGCGGCTCTAAATAGGTGCACAGTCCTTGCCAATTTATGATATGCAACTGGGTTCCCCAGTCAGGATCTCTTGTGAAATATTGGTCACTACCTTTGAAGTAGGCAGGGAACTGATTTTTGTTCAAAGCTATTTCAAAGTTTGTTGTCATTGAGGTTGTTCTCAGTTGTCAAGTTGGCTTGGCAAGCAAATCTGTACCCATTTTAATTTTTTATTTCGGACTGGCCAAAATCTAATTGTGTCTAGGTTGTCAATATGCGCGGTTAGCTTTTCAAGAAAAGCCTTTTCGCTGCTGAAGTTGTTGTTGGCAATCATATCTAAGAACCAAGTGGAGTCTAAAACTGTAAATATTTCAGTCCACTCTGGACTTCTAGCTTTCCATTCGGGCATGACGTTCGCGGCAAAGCCGTGGCCTTTGCCTTGGGATAAGTGAAAATAGTTGTCTTCGAATGAGTAGCCTATAATTTTCGGCCAGTTTGAACTGTGCAGAAGATTTGGCTCCATATCCTTTCTAGCAATCACATAAAAAGTTCTCATCATTCTTCAGGAGGTATCTGTGGTTTGTCGAAGTTGGCTGTGCGTGGGGTTGGGTGGATTTTTTTTTGCTCCGCTGTCACCCATTTTTAATGCGTGCTTAAACCAAGGGCTAAAGTTTTTGGTTTGTTCAACAGGGCATGTCATGTATCAGTGCACGGTGGCGTAAAAATTTAGCATTATACGCTCTGCTCAAAAAATTTCGAGATTAAGCAGGCAACCCTTCAGTTTTAACCGCTTGATCTCGTCGTCAAACTTGTATTTTGGCGATTCTTTGTTTTTTGTATCGTGCTGCTGTCTAAGGAGGCGAAATAATTTCCCTGTATTTTTCTTGCTTTGTTCATCAAGGCTTTCAATTAGGTCGTAATTAGTGGCTGACAGAAACGCGATTTTGTTTTTTAGTGTGTAGTAAGCGCTTATGTTTGAAAGCAATGCCTCTGCATCTGAATAGTCTTCTTTTAAATGTTTTGCGTAATCTTCGAATATGGTCGTTAACAGGCTTTGTGCTGCTTTTTGATTTTTTAAAACTCCACACATTTCCTGCCAGTTGCTGATGAAGAGATGGTCTCCCCAGTCGGATCCGCGGGAAAAATACTTTCCAGTCCCTTTAAAGAAGTCAGATGTTTCATGAAGTTCTAAAGCCGTCTCAAAAGTAGTCTTCATTGAGCTTTTTCCAGCCATCAAGGTTTGTCACAAAACGTTCCAATGTCAATGCTTTGATGAGCATTTTTTGAATCACGAATTTGTGGATTCGGAACCTAAGTATGCTCTAGCTTGGGAATATACCGGTGTCATTATTTTTCTAAGAACGGTTGGCTGTCATTTAGAGTTAGCAGTCCAAGTCAAAAGCATGCGACTGTGAGGGCCGCAATCGGCTGAAACGAGATACCTATCCCGAAAAAGGGCTAGAGCCTTCCCGAGAAAATAGCAAGTTCGGCTCGTCAGAAATTTTTTAGGTCGCAACTCCGCGGTCTGCGCCTGGCTTGAACATGAGAGATTCGTCTTCTTGTCTAGCTTTACAGCTCTCTACAAAAATCAGTGCTGCAGACGGATCTTTAAGAAAGAGTTCGTACGACTCTTTGCTTATTTCGTAATACTCATCATAGTCAACCAAGCGGTTGTTAACATGGATAGAAACATAATACGTTCCACTAACTGCTTCTATTCCTATGGTAAATCGCTCGTCTGTATTGATAGAAGTGTCATTGAATTTCATGATCATCCTCTTATAGAGACAGTGGTGATATTTCAAATTTTGGTGCAAGCGGGCCTTTAGCGTCGACTATTGCTTCACTGTTTCCATCTGGCAATTTTCGACCCGGAATCCATAGGTCGTTATCGCCAGCTTCATTTCCTGATGGAATTCTTGGTCCAAGTCCGCGTTCGTTTTCGATTTCACTGATCAGAAGAAGTGATAATTATTTTTCGGCTGGGGCGTTCCTTGAGCTAAGTTATAATTACGGTAGCACTGAATCGCTATGACGACAGTCTGGCCGAGTATAATCATAGTGCCGAACGCCTTTATCGAGCCATTGTTTGGGTTTCGCTTTTCAAAGCGAACATCAGCATCGTGTAGTAGCTGTGAAAAAAGAAACTTCGCTATTTCTAAATCAGGTTAAATGCACTGTGTCACTCCCAACGCCCTAGCATGATGTACGCAAAGTCGGAGAGGGGATGCGCACGGTTGTTTTCGTCCCTTTTTCTACTCACGCCCATAAACCAATAAAATCATCAAAGTTATTAGAAACTAAGTGGGTTTTACTTGAGTTTGGGTCAAAAATTTCAACCGTAATTGAGGGCGTATTGAAATTCAGGCAAACAAGGTAACCGCCCGCATCCCGTGCGATAGGGACCAATCCATTCGGAAGCCCTGGGGGTTTTCCTGCCCCTGAGTACCATGAGATGGTATACGGGGTTGCGTCGGGCGAAAATGAAAAGAACTCGCTTATGCAAGTTCCTTCGTCGTCATATGAAAATGAAGACACCTCAGGAGAGGCTTCGTCGGAATATTTAACTAAGTCCAAGTAGGACTCTGGGAAAATTACACCAAGTAGTTTTTCTACTTGGGAAATCGTATTGGCATCCACTGAGGATCCCTGTTCAATCCCGAAAGTACTCCAGTCAATCTTCATGTCAGCCCTCCGTAATTATTTCTTTCCATCCGCAAAGCCCCCTTTGTTTCCGGGGTGGAACATCTTCTGCCAAAGAGCATTCCATTGAGGACCTTTCGATTGTTCATGTTGATAGCGCCATACCAGCTGGAGTGTATCCGTTCCCGGTACGTGATGCCATGTGACCTCCTTACCAGGGCTAATGCCTTTGGTAGGTATCTTGGTGCCCTTTACACGTCTGAATCCTGGCACCATGGTTTCCATTATTTTATTAAAATCTGCATCAGTATCGGCTGACTTTAAGAGGCTTTCGTTTGCAACCTTGAAATGTTCTGCGCGGTTCGGAACTGCTAGCACATCCGGGCCAATTTTGGTCTCGTATAAAACGCTATATGCGTGGGGATCCAATGGCGTCGCCATACCGCTTAGTGCTTCATTACGGTTTGCTGCAACCGGATCCACTGCTCCGGCAGTTTTTGCCTTGCCTCCATCCGCCTCTAGGCACTCCAATCCCAACGGATCCACCCACATAGTGGGGTTAGGGACGTATTGGTAGTTGTTCAACCCTCCTGCGAGTTTGAACGGATCCGGCGTCAGAAACCGCCCAGTTCCCGGATTGTAGTAACGATGGCGGTTGTAATGGAGGCCCGTCTCCGCATCGAAGTACTGACCTTGGAACCGCAGCGGGTTGTCGATTTCACTGACATCCAATGCCGCGAGGTTGCCATAGGCACGGTACTTCGCCGACCACATGATTTCGCCGCTGTAGTCGGTGAGTTCTTGAGGGGTACCGAGGTGGTCAAGGTGGTAATAGAACGGCGTTGCCTTCAGGGGGCCTTCGCCGTCGAGCATTGCCAGAGGACGGAAACTGCCAGGTTCGTAGATATAGCTGCGATACCGGTTTTCTGCGCTTTCTGCGATCAGACGTTCGCCTTGCCATAAGAACTCGGTGGTACGGCCGTCGACCGTTTTTTCGATACGGCGGCCGAAGGCGTCGTACTTGTAGCTAGCTGTGCTTCCGCCTGGCAGGCTGACGCCGATCAGGCGATGCTGGCGGTCATAGCGGTACTCGGTGACGACTTTCTGGGCGGCGCCGCGGCGTTCGCGAATCAGATTGCCGTAGGCGTCGTAGTCGTAATGCCGGTCACCCTGCATCAACAGGCGGTTGCCTTTGACGTTGGCGAGGTTGGCGGTGCCTTCGTTGGTTTGGCCAAGCAGGTTACCCGCCGGGTCATGGGCGAAGCTTTCCGGTGTGGCGCCGCGCACGCTGATCAGACGATCGAGTGGGTCGTAGTGATAGCTGCGATTGCCTTTGCGGCTATCGTCGACGCCGGAAAGGTTGCCAATGGCGTCGTATTCATAGCGACGCTGGAACAGGTTCTTATCACGCTGACTGACGCTGTGTGCTTGCAAACGACCTTGTTCGTCGTACTGGTATTGGCTGAGCAACAGTCCTTGTTGGCGTTGTAGTTCGCGACCGGCGCTGAATTGGTGGCTGGTCAGGCGAGAACCGTTGAGGTCGATGCTGCTCAGGCGCCCACCGGACAAATGACGGTAGTCGAGCGTGCTTCCATCGGGCAGGCGACAATGGCTCAATTGGCCGACGCTGTCATATTCGTAACGTGTGGTGCCCCAGCCTTGGTGTTCAGTGATCAGGCGGTCCTGTACATCGTATTCATATGCAAGCGGCCAATGACCATCATCAATATTTACCAAGCGACCCAGTGCGTCGTAGCTGTAGTGAATCTCTTCGCTGTCGGGCAGGGTTTTGACCAGGAGGCGACCGGAGGCGTCGCGCTGGTATTCGGTGACCAGTTCGCTGCCGTCGTCGCCGAATTCGGTTTTCTTCAGCAACTGGCCTTTGAGGTCATACTCGTAGGCAGTGCGGCGACCGTCGAAGCCGATTTCTTGCTGGATCAGGCCATTTGAGTAGTAGTCGAGCTGATAGCGTTCGCCGCGCTCGTTCTCAATCTCGGTGAGGTTGAGTTGCGAGTTGTCGTAGCGGTAGCGAAGTTGGCTGCCATCCGGATTGATGCGGCGGCTGACCAAGTGCAGGTTGTCGGCGTATTCGTAGCGAGTGATACGGCCCAGCTCGTCGCGTTCGGCGGTGACTTTGCCGTAGGCGTTGTAACTGAAAGTGCGTGTCGTGCCACCGGGTAAAGTGATCTGCGCCAAGCGCTGCGCTGCGTCCCATTGATAATGGGTGATGGCGCCGCTCTCGTCTTGGCGGGTGATCAATCGGCCGAATGAATCGTAGCGGTACTTGCGCTGGCCTCCATCGGGCAGACGTTCTTCAAGCAATTGCCCAAGGCCGTTCCAGTCGAGCTGATGGCGGCTACCGTCGGGGTGGGTAATTTCCAGCAAGCGGCCTCGGCGGTCATAGCGGTAGCACGTCTCATTGCCGTCGGGGTCGGTCTGCTGGGTGATGTCGCCCTGAAGGTTCCGCTGGTATTTCCAAGTGGCCTTGCCCCGACGGACTACTCGTATGAAACCGTTGTGATACTCGTAAGTAGTCGGTTGGTCTTCAGGGGGAATGATTGCGACCAGGCGTCCGGCTTCGTTGTATCGATATTCTGTGATGGCGCCAAGAGGGTCCTTTTCAGCAATTAGCTGACCTTTTTCATCATAGGCTCTTTGTGTTTCTGCACCATCCGGACCGGTCTCGCTGACCAGTCGAGCGTTTTTATCGTGGACGTAAATCTGCTCGCTGCCGTCTGCATTAGCGACAGTAACTGTGCCTTCATCGTCCCAAACATAACGCGCATCGATCTGCGCAATATTGGACCACTGACGAGTACAACGGGCCCACTTGCCTTCGCGTTCCCACTCCCAGTGAAAGCTTGCGCCGCCGGCCAGTTGGCGCTGTTGGATTACATGCTGCTCGTCATAGTGATAGTGCTCGACTTCCCCAACGGCATTGGTGGCGCTTATCAGTTGATTACGCTCGTTGTACTTATAGCTAACCAGTGTCTTGACCGTCTGCCACGGGTCTTGGCGTTCGCCTCGTTCGTTGTACTCCTGACCTAATTGTTGGTAGTCAACGGCGACAATATGGCGATCTTCATAGCGCAGGAGCAAAGAACGTCCCGCTCCGTTATCGATGCGCTGGATGCGATCAACCAAGTCATAGCTGATGTGCAATTGGTTGTCGTAGGCATCGCTAATGGTAGTCAGGCGTCCGGCGCGGAAATGATAAAAACGTGTGTCCTCTCCGGCCTGAGCCAAGATCAATTCGCCTGGCGCATCCCCTATGAAAATCGCCGCCTCGGAAAGGCTATTGGTGATGGACGGACGCTGTTCGTTAGGTAGAGGGAACTCGGTCCGACGGTTTTCGTTGTCAGTCCACAGCACGACGTCATCGCTGATTTGTAAACTATGTGATAGCGGATGGCTCCAGCCGAAGCCTAGACGGTTGTCGATCTCTACCGCGCTGGTGCGGTAAAGACGTACCCATTCCAGCGGTAGCAGGCCGTCCAATTTTCCATCAGTGAGGGTTAGTAGTTCCTCACCGGTGACCATCGAAATGGGGTCGCCCTCGCAACGGGTTTTGGATTTGCACTGTGCCGCTTGATTAGCCGGGTTCGTGGACTGCTTAGGTGCGTCATTAACCGGTTCGTTTTTCACCAGCAGGCTTTGCGGTTCTGTTTTCTTCCGAGCAAATACCGAGGCGTTCGGCTCCTTAAGCGTGGGGGTATCAGCGGTCTTGGGAAGAGGCACAGGGCCACCACCAGTATCAGTAACACCGATGGAAAGAGGTGCCTTCTTACCTGCGTTCAGTGGAACATCCTTGGCCTTGAGCATTACAGGCTTGGAAAGCTCTGTATGGGCCGGAAGGCTATGTTTGCTGCTAGCCGACATCAACTGTTCAGCCAAACCCTCAAGGTATTTGAGTGCTCCCCCAGGCTTCATTTTGCTCAGGGCCTTGGTCCCCAACCGCACGGCAAGGCCGGCTCCGCCCGTAAGACAGATACCGATGACTACGTTGATCAGGAACTCGACGCCGATGCTTGCGATCACGTTGACGATCACCTGCGGCGGCAGCATGCCCACCCAGGCCACAATTGCCGAGATGTAGATAAACATCAGCGGTTCGTCGTTGAGTATCAACAAGGCAGAGGCAATTGCTTCTTTGGAGGTCGCGTAGAGCTTTTCGAGTTCAAGGTCTGATAAGTAGTCGCGAAGCTTTTTGGCATTCCCTATCGGATCGGCCAGAAGACCGACAAGGTTTTTCAAGTCATCCCATAAACTGAGTAGCGCCTGCTCGAAGCTATCGAGCGCTTCTTTCAGCAGAATCATCGCGCGACCCGCACGATCCGCCGCAGAGTAGGTGCTCCACTGCGCTTGGAACTTGCTCGCCCACTCGCTTCTCAACCAGCCGTCGAGATCGCTGATCACACCTTTATAAGAACCATAAAGAGCTTTGACATCGCTTTCGGAGACGTCTGGAAAAAAGGTGATGCGATAGTGTTTCCCCGGGATGCAGTTATCGATAGTTTCGATACCACTGGGGCCAATCTTTTTATTGATCGGGGCTCCTACCACGGAGTAGCCAATCATTGCTTTTTCGACCTGTTCGATGCGCACCGGGGTATCGCCGATGGGCACGTAGCGTGCGGTCTCGAATGCATGGATCAGCGTAAACTTGCCATCCTTTGGACACACGGCAAAGGTCTCGACTGCCCCTGTCCTGGTTCTACGCTGCGTAACGCTGACCTCATTGCCAACCTTGAATTTCTGGTCGACGTCCATAGCCCAGCCTGTCCAGAAACCATCCGCCCAATTTTTGTAGTCGCTCAGGCAATTATTGAAGTCTTTAAGGATCAGGTTAACGTCGGGAGCTTTGGCGTCCAGTACCTGAAGAACCAAGGTTCCCAGTGGGCTGCTAATCATGCGTTGACTTCCTTTGTCAGCTGCGCGACGAGGCGCTCTGCCATGTCTTCGGTATTCGGTTGATGTCGGACGAAGCGTTCGACTTTGCGGCGCAGGTTGTTTTCAGGAAATGCGAAATACAGCTCAGGACAGTCTTCACCCAGCCACTGCATCAGGTTGTCGATGACAGTGTTTAGGTCGCCCTCGGCAAGCTGTTTGAGTAGCTTCTCGGGCACCTCCCACCACGGCCAGTCCCGCACCTTCGGCAAAACCCGTGTCCCAACCTCCAGCGTTTGCCCATTAATCAGATACCGCTCAAACACCGGCAGTACTTCCCCAGCCTTCTCCCCAAGCCCCTTCAAAATCGGGTAGATGTGCCGCCCATCCCAGAAGCGGAAAAACACCTCCGTCCCGTCAGGCATCTTCACCTGTGTCAGGCTGCGCAGGTGCTCGAACACGTCGTTCGGTTCGGCGCGTGAGACGGCCAGCCAGCCCCAGTCGAGGACGTCGGTTTCGGCGATCCAGGGCAGGAGTGCCGAGTTCGGTTTGAGTTCGGTGACGTAGGGCATCACCGGTTGCCAAGTGGAGTAGGGTGTGCCGCC